>CAZJTO010000123.1:0-7603 GCA_964548935.1 uncultured Saprospiraceae bacterium | reverse complement strand
TTGACCTGATCATCCATGCGGCGGAATTTCGATCCTCAGTTAAAACCGATAAGCATAGGCTATTCGAGATCAATCAGCAAGGGACTGCGCACATAGTGGATTGTTGCTTGGCAAATGGAGTCGGGCAGCTCTTGTACATCAGCCATGTTAGTGCGCTTGGTGCAGATCGTGGCAGACCCCTACATGAAGACGACATCTGGATGGATAAGCCACTCAAGTCCTTATATGGGCAAAGTAAATATCTCGGTGAGCAAGAAATCTGGCGAGGCCAAGCAGAAGGTCTGTCCGTAAATATCATAGCACATAGTACAATTGTATCCACTAGTCTTAGAGATTTGGGTAGCGCTAAAGAGCTTACAACTGGAGTTGTGAGCGAGCATGATTTAGTAGATATGGTCAAGACCATGATAGATCGTGGATTGGGCGGAGAAAAATATATCTGCTCTGCTCATAGCATCACTCACGCTCAGTTGCATGACGCACTGTTTTCCCAATCGGATGGTAGTAAAAGCACGATGAGTATTGCCGCATTTTGGAGACGTCGTTTGCCATTTCTATTCGGGCAGCCCATGACGAATGATGGCGCTTATCTCTTACAACCTCATCGCAACATTGATTATGATAATCACAAATCTATCAACCAGTTGGGCTTTACTTATCGCTCGGTGGAGGAGACGCTTGACATAAGATAATTGTCGATTTTTGGACTATTCGGATAGACTAAGTCTTTTTATGTGTTCGTTTATCTTTACCTTATTTAAATATCCTGCTATGAACCGATCCCAACATCTCTTATTAGTTGCCTTACTCTTGGTGTCGAGCATTGGATGTATACCACCATCGGGAGAAGTCAATACGAGCATCGATATAGATTGGTCCAAAGAAGACATTCAACAGATCATTGATGCAGGAGATGAAAGGCGAGAGGATGTACTTAGCACTTATCTGGCTGAGCCTGACGCAACTAAGAGATACTTGTCCACACAGGTTTACGGTTCCATCCTAGATCACAATGTCCACGATCAGCTCAATAACATACTGACCACTGATCCATCGGAGGCCTGCCGGCAGAATGCCGCTTTCGCTCTTGGCCAAAGTACTCAACCAGAAGTAAGTCGGGATATGTTAGTTGCGGCTTTTGGTTATCAAGATTCTGTAGATATTAACAATGAGAGTCGTATGAGAATACTTGAAGCTGTGGGCAAGGTAGGTGACGAGAAGATGCTTCGCTTCATTGCTGATCAGTCGACGTATCTCAAGACTCATGATTACTTGTTATTAGGTCAAGCAAAGTCATTATATCATTTTGGATTAAGAGGAATGACAGATCCTAAAGGGACTGAAAAAATGTTGGGATTTTTATTAGATCAAGAGATTTCAGTAAATGTAAGGGTGATAGCTGCCAACTACTTTTACAGATTCAGAAATATAGACTTGACACTGCTTGATGAGCAACTTTTTCAGGCGTATAAGGTGAGCGATGATCCGCGCATCAAGATGTGTTTACTTCCAGCTATAGCCAGAGGAGGAGATCCACAACTTCTACAGCCCATATTGGGCGAAATAGCCAAAGCTACTGACTATCGAACCAAAGTGAATGGAATCAGAGGTTTAGCGAGTTACCCATATGATGCTTTTCGTGATAGGATCCTTGATTATCTATCAGATGATAACATACATGTAGCCATTACGACTGCAGAACTGATCAAAAATACGCTATCAGCTAATGCTACTAAGCCAATCATAAGATTATGTCAGGAAGATTTGAGACCTGAGGTGAAGGCGAGACTATATGCAGGTGTGTTGCGGGCTGTGCCTTACTATTTGTCCAATACAAGAAAGAGGGCTGCAGATGAAGTGCAGATTGGGATGAGCAAGTTGAGTTCGCCATATCGAATAGCCAACTATATTGAAGCCTTGTCTTATGATCCATTAAATTATGAAATCCTATACCAAAAAGGTATTAAATCCAAATACTTACCGGTGGTGAGTGCTGCGATTGGAGCGATCCCAAATATCCTAAAGGCAGATAAGTTCGATCAGATATATAAAACCAAGAGTGCAGTAGAAAAAGTCAGGTCAGATGTTCTAAAGTATTTGTTAGATGTATATCGAACCGATAATACAGGTGCCATAGCTATTGCCAGTGTCGTACTTCGGGATGAAGATTTAGGGTTTAAGGATGAAATAGAATCACTTGAACCACTCCTTACAGCATCTCGCAGCCTCAAAATCCCCGAGCATCTCGAAACAAAAATTGAGATCGAAAAGACAATTGCCTACCTCAAGAATGAAAGCTATGAAGATATCAGAGTAGATTATAATCATCCAATAGATTGGACGGCCATCGAGGCTTTAACTGACTCATCAATTGTGTATATACTAACAGATCGAGGCAATATCGAATTGAAGCTATATCCTAATGAGGCTGCCGGCACAGTATCTAATTTTGTTAAGCTCATTGAGTTGGATTTTTATGACGGCAAGGTCTTTCATCGGGTCGTCCCCAACTTCGTGGTACAGACCGGTTGTCCTCGGGGAGATGGTTATGGCAGTTTAGATTACAATATCCGCTCTGAATTCAGCACGATATCATATGATGACGGAGGATATATCGGTATGGCCTCTGCAGGCCCAGATACAGAGTCTACCCAGTGGTTTATTACTCACTCGCCAACCCCTCACTTAGATGGGCGGTATACCATATTTGGCAAGGTGATATCAGGCATGGAGGTGGTTCATGAAATTCAACAAGGTGATAAGATTACCGACATAAGGATTATAAAATAGACGCTTTTTAGGTCGTTACTTTCTTCGATTATTTGTTTTGTTAAACTTTTTCAGCAGATTCTTCAAACAATTTTTAGAGGCTTGCATTATGATTATAGCTTAAACTAAATGGAATTAACGAACGCAAAAGAGAAATTTATCCAAGAATGGGGGACCCTCTGTAGCAATTGGGGAGTCAACAAAACCATGGGTCAAATCCACGCAGTGATGCTTGTATCGTCTAAGGATCTCTGTGCTGACGAAATAATGGAGCAACTCCAGATTTCAAGAGGCAACGCTAATATGAACTTGCGAGCACTTGTAGAATGGCGTCTAATCGAAAAAAGACATAAACCAGGTGATCGCAAAGATTACTATGAAGCCCAGAAAGACTTCAATGAGGTGTTTAGGATCATTGTTGAAAATCGCAAGAAAAAAGAGTTTGACCCGCTCCTCAAATTAGTAGACGAACTAAGCGAAGTCCAGCCAATGTGTGTTGATTCAAACGAATTCTGCACCATCGTAAAAAAGATTGGAGTCTATACTGAAAAAGTAGATCGAGCCCTCAACGTAATTACTAAGTCCAACATGGATTGGTTCTCTAACAATATTGCATCTCGGTGATCAAAAAACTATCCGCTGATCTAATCGTTTCTGGCGATGGACATGAGTGGGTTGATCATCATATCCTCCTTAATGGTTCTGTTGTAGAAGGTATTTATCCCAATTCTGAAGGACATGACATAGAGAAATTTAGAGGTGTGATCTGCCCTGGATTTATCAATGCCCACTGCCACCTTGAGTTGTCACACTTACTGGGTGCCATAGATACAGGTACTGGACTTATAGATTTTATAAAAGGCGTGGTTACCTTACGAGAGTATCCTGAACAACAAGTTCAGGAGGCTATCAAGAATGCCGATCAACAGATGATAGATAACGGCATAGTTGCCGTGGGCGATATCTCCAATAAGCTCGACACCTTCACGGTCAAGGAGTCCTCTCCGATAAACTATTACACATTTGTTGAGATGTTTGATTTTCTTCAGGAAGATCAGGCGTCAACAAATTTTGAGCAGTATCACGAGGTCTATCGAGGACAATCACGAGCAGGATATAATCGAGTCAGCTGTGTTCCACACGCTCCTTATTCAGTGAGTAAGACCTTATTTGGCTTGATCAACGGGGCGAATAGTGATGATGAGGTCGTGAGCATACATAATCAAGAACTTGCAGCAGAAAATCAATTATTCGAAAGCAAATCTGGAGGATTCATTGGTTTCTACAAAGATTTTGGGATTCCCTTAGATCAGTTTCGTAAGACTGGCAGCCGGTCGATCAATTATGCTATGAGTCATATGAATCCTAACAATCATACACTTATGGTTCATAATACCCAGGCAGATGAAATAGACTTGAGTCAAGCCACACAGTGGTCCGATCACGTCTACTGGGTAACTTGTCCAAATGCAAATCTGTATATCGAAAATCGGCTGCCTCGATATCAGAAATTTATAAATGCCGGAGCCAAGATGTGTATTGGCACAGATAGCTTAAGTAGTAACTGGCAGTTGAGTATATTAGACGAAATCAAGGCCATAAAGAAGTATCAATCCGAAGTACCTGATCGCGAACTATTAAAATGGGCAACCTACAATGGCGCCCAAGCCTTAAAATATGATGATCGATTGGGATCAATCGCTCCTGGTAAGTCTCCAGGTATAAATCTCATAGACGTTGATGTTTCCTCCAATCATTTTGACCTTCAGTATGCACGATCCGTCAGGCGTTTAGATCTGTAAGTCTTTGCCGTAATTGAACTTTCTCTTCATTAAAATCCAAGTCTGTAGTCTTTTCAAGAAAATCGCATTTTTCTAACAGATCAGAAATAAATCTGATATAAGCGTCAGAATGGGCATTGAATGGACGATGCTCAATGCCTCTCTTTATTTTGCGTACTTCTGCGAGAATTGAGGACAATTCATCTCCAAAATGCCGTTGCTGAAACATGTCATATATATACTCCAATGCTATTTCAGAAGGATGGATCAAGTCTCTCTTGTAATATCTATAGTCTCTCAGGTCGTCCACCATGATCTCATAAGATGGAAAGTACTCTATCCTGTCATACAGCGAGGATAAGTCATGGCATGCTGAGATCAACCGAGCTTTGCTCAGACTATTTTTAACGAGAGTATCTCGGACATGCCGAACGGGACTTACCGTGAGGATTACTCTAATTGAGTTGTTTAGCAGAAAAAGGGAATTAAAACATGCAATTAACGTCTCTTTTATCTGATCGATGGTCAACATGCTCCGCTCAAATTGCTCTGATGGCTGTTTGTGGCAGTTGGCAACTATGCAGTCATGTTGTATGTGCTTGAATACTGAAGAAGTGCCAAGGGTAATTATTAACACATTTCCATTAACGAGTTGACTTCTTAGTGCGTTATTATACCGTACATAGAGATTTTGAAGGGCCTCACTATCCTGTTCATTAAAATCGGAATGATATTGGTAGTGTACAGTTCTGGAATCTCTGATGATGAATAAGGATTCGTCAAGTTTAAGATTGTTGATGCTTGCATTGAGGAGTTGACTTATGCTGACAGGATTATATTTTGTGCCAAAAGGATTGTGATATACTTTTAATTTGTCTGAGCTTAAAGCTTGACAAATATTTTGAGCGAAGCAAGACCCGATGGTAACTATTGAGGACTTTACACCTATTTTGTCAGGTGCTTGCTCAATTTTCAATTTTGTTCTGATGTCCATATGGGTTGATTTATTATTGGTATATCTTCACCTTATAATAATGATTACCGTAAGTCGTTAGATTGAGTGAGTCATGATTACGCAGTTAAAATACACTGATTTTGATTTTAAACAGGTTCTATAATTTATTGAAGGTTTCGACAGTCATTGTCCTTCTGGTAATGTCTTTAGGTCTTTCACAAGAACTTAGATCGCAGGATATACACTTTTCTCAGTTCTATAACTCTCCGCTAAATCTTAATCCAGCCTTAACTGGAATTATGAATGCGGAACAGCGAGCCACTATACACTATCGTAATCAGTGGGCAGCTATTGCTGGAGCAAGTGCGTATAATACTTTTTCAGCATCTTATGATAGACGTGTTGAGGTCGGAACAACAGATTATTTTGGTATAGGCGGCACATTATACAATGATGTCGCAGGTGATTCGAATTTTGGGACGACACAAGCTAGAGTATCCTTTGCCTATACTCGTAAGATTGCAGGTAGCTGGGGAAAACAAGTCCGTAAGAATCTACGGAAGTCTGGTATCTACCTTTCTATAGGGGCTGACGCAGGCATTTCACAAAGGAGACTTACTCCCGGTGATCTAAGATGGCCATCTCAGGTAACTAATGGCCAGTTTGATCCTTCCGCAGGATTCAATGAGATCATACCTAATGGAAGTTTCTTATATCCCGATATAAATGGAGGCATATTGCTCTTTGGCTTAGATCAAGATGAAAATAGTTTTTATTTCGGAGCCGCTTTGCATCACTTAAATCAAGCAAATATCAGTTTTCTAAATCGGCAAGAAAGTTTGTTTTCGAGACTGACGATTCACGCTGGGGGAGAGTATAGGCTCAATAGAATAATCTCAATCGTTCCAAACTTTGTCTACATTTCGCAAGGTCCGCATTTAGAGATACTTCCAGGATCTGCTATCCGATTTAATACGGGACAGTACGAAGGCGTAAAAGATTTCTTTGAGCTAGGGCTATGGGGTCGTATAGTAAAGAATGCGTCACCTAATGGAGGCACATCCACATCAATTGGAAATGATGCCATCGTAATATATTCTAAGTTTTCATTTAGTAATTATAGCATAGGATTTAGCTATGACTACAATACCTCTAGCCTAAATCAAGCGGCTACTGCCAATGGGGCCTTTGAGTTATCACTAACCTATTTGTTATTCAATCCTAACTTCAAAGGTTACTTAAGCCCAAGATTTTAAGAAATATTTACTCAGAAACGTAGGGTACTTTACAAAAAAGAATGTCCTTATATACGACAGGCTTGACTAAAAAACCCTAGCATGATCCACACGACAAAACTTATATCGATTGTATTTTTTCTATGTTCATTCGGACTGAATGCACAAGACATACATTTTTCCCAATTTTATACGTCTCCGCTCAATCTCAATCCAGCTATGACTGGCTTGATCAACGCCGGACAGCGAGTAGTTGTAAACTATCGTAATCAATGGGCAGGAGCTGTAGGCTCTGCCGCTTTCAACACCTATTCTGCTTCATATGACAGAAGACTGTCCGTCGGTCAAGAGGACTATGTCGGAGTAGGAGGAACGCTATGGAGTGATGTTGCAGGAGAGACAAACTTTGGGTCGACACAAGCAAGATTATCTTTTTCATTCAGTAAGAAGATAGCGGGCGATAGAAAACAGTCTCACTACGTATCATTTGGCGCAGATGCAGGCATCACACAGCGCAGAGTAAGAACCGGAGACTTTAGATGGCTTACACAAGTTAATAGCAATGCGGAGTTTGATCCGAGCCAAGGTGCAGCTGAAGCGATCCCTAATACAAATATTACCTATCCAGATATTTCTGGTGGATTGATGTGGTTTAGTAACCTAGGAGATAGAAAAAATGTATTTGGTGGAGTTGCGCTTCATCACTTAAATCAGCCTAACGTATCATTTCTCAATGCAGAGGAATTACTATTCTCAAGATTAACAGCTCACTTAGGAGGTGAGTATCCTGTCAATAGGAAAGTAAGTGTGAAACCTAACTTTATATACTTGAAGCAAGGTCCTCATACGGAGTTCAATGGTGG
>CAZJTO010000122.1:4051-7623 GCA_964548935.1 uncultured Saprospiraceae bacterium | reverse complement strand
GCATGATTTTTGGTTCACCCAAGTAGAATCGATTCTTACATGGCTTTTGAAAGTGGCTGCAGCATATAGTTAGCAGTCAATCATTTCAAAGCAACTGATCAAAACTCACTCAGGTTTTTTACAAAAATGTAATGATGATTCCAACACCTTTGTCCGATTTCCTGAATAAGACTGTTTATGGTCTTACAAATATTAGATTATCACATTCGCTTTTATTCTTTATGAGTGTCCTATTTATGGCATTTATGGGAACAACGAAAGCCCAGGCTCAATCGCAGGGAACTACTCCTTCGGGCTTTGTAAATTTTGCTGACTTAAGAGGAGTTTCCGGTAATCCGCAATTTGATAGTATGTCCATTTGCGGCAATTGTGATACAATCGCCATTTTCCTAATTACCAATACTGACTCTATAATTGCCGACAATGTATTGACGGTCAATTTACCTGAGGGACTGTCTTATTGCGGTAGCGTAGGATCTCAGACAACAGTAGGTGTATCGGAAGCAGATGTTACGGACCCACAATCACCTCAATTTATCATTCCAGACTTTAATTCAGGCAATGGTGCTCAACTCTATTTCACAGTGAAATCCGAGTGCGACGTACTATCCACCATATTCGATCCAATTGATGATGCCTTGCTAGTGGACTTCAGAATAGATTATACAGACCCTTCAGGCAATGATGGGTTTGATGTGTTTTTTCCAGTTCGATCATATAATAATGGTGTTAATATACCTGTACTAAATATACTCAGTACGGAAAATCTAACATTAGCAGATGTCCCGATAACGGGCCCACTTCCTTTGCCTACTACATACAAGCAAAAGGTACTGGTTTCTCAGAATGGTTTAGGGGCGTTCCTTGAAGACTTCTTCTTTGAAGTAGATTATGATCAAGCAGCTCAGACTTTTGTGAGTTTGGCTGTGAATGGACTAGATGTGAGTCCAAGAGTAATTGACAATGGTGATGTCCTTCAGATCTTACTAGATAGTACTGATTTTGCCACCAACATGAATCCACTAAGCGATCCAGCAATATTTGAGGAGGAAGAGCAGATCATGATAGAAGTGGTTTGGGATATTGAGTTTTGTTTAGATGCGAACATCATTACCGAGTATAACGCCTTTTATGCCTGTGGAGGATCTATTTGTATGGATAATACTGATGATAGTAGAACTGCGACGACTACCGTTGACGGCAATGACTATAATGTCAGTTTGACCGCGGCAGGCACTCACCCAACTACTAGTATATGCAGCGATAGAACGAGGACATTAAGGTTTAATAATAATTCAACCGCAGCTTCCTCAGATGTATTTGATATTGCATTTGAGTTCAGTACAAACAACCTTTGTGACGTTATTGACGCTACTGTTAATGGAGTTTCGGTGTTCGATGGTTTTGGATTATCCCCAATTTCCACTTTTAGACAGGGGTTAGATTTAAATGATGTCTTAACTTCAGATCCTGATGGGCCGGGAGGACTAGAAGATATTGATGGTGATGGGTTCTATGATGATCTTCATGAATCTTCAAGTGTATCAGTTGAATTTGTAATAGCTTCTGTATGCGATGAATTAGACCAGTTTGCTGAGGTTAGTACTAGTTGTGCGAGATCAAATTGTAATCATAGACCTTCTGTTCGACCTATTTATAGAAATGAGTGCCAAGAAAATTATATACTAGATGTTCCATTTGCTACAGCTTGGTCTGTACAGGCAATAGGATTTTTGAATAGGGGAGTCGCTGATTTCCCGGCCAACCTTACTGAAAATCAAACTTTTAATATAGATTTTGGAGTTGATTGGAATAACTTCTTCGGATCGCCAACAAGTCGATGTACAAACTATTCTCTAGAGTACATTCTTCCATTACCAACTGGAATTCAGGTTAATAGTGCTACATGGGGTGGAGCGGCAGTTCCAGGCGATAGCATACAAATCATTAACGATACCCTGTTTATTAATACCCTAGGTATAAATCGAACCAACCTTACGACCGACACAGAGCTCAGAGTAAATATGACTAACCTAATCTGTACGAATGACATAATAGATTGGGTGCCAATAACATATATGCATTGTGATGATGATTTGCCAGACTGCGGTTGTCGTGTCCCGCTTACCAATACTCCAGAAGCTGTGCGTTGCGGAGCATCAGCGAGTACTGTGAGGCTCGGATGTACTTGTCCATGGATTAACACTACAGAATATGATGTAAGCAGGACTAGCTTTGGATATACAGATAAAACGATGTCTGCTCAAGTAGATCAAAATACAGCGGGCATTGAGTTAGATAACTTCCTGCCATGTGACTCATTTGCCTTATTTACCGAAGGGGTAGTAAGAGGCGGACCGTTTGATTCACTCATGCTGCATATCGGACAAAATACTAGCAATTTTATGTTGGAGTCACTCAGTGCAGAGTTTGAAGTGGTTGATGCATCTACGGGAATGACTATATCTGGGGCTTGTGGGACAATAACAAGAACAAGAGCATCAGATGAAATTACATTCTCAGATCCTTTTGTAGTTAGAACAATCACGGGATATGAGTTAGACTTGAGTTCATGTCTTACTCAACCACTAGATATTGGAGACACAGTGAGGCTCACAGGAGTCGGGATTATTTCTAATAACAGTCTTACCACATCACTTTCTCCTACTGTTAATCAGGCTATTTGGTCTGTTTATGATGACGCACCAGAGCTCATGGACTTTCTTCAATGTAATGCTATTAATGATCCAATCAGTACAGACGTATATTCGATGCATGGCATCGGAAATGTCAACTTTAATGATTTTTGTTCAGCCCGCTTTGATGGATTAATTCTGCCAGGTCGTAGTGTATCTAATAATTCAAACGCTAATGCTTTTCCGAATGAGTTTAGAGTTGTTAATGAACTTGACTCTATCGTTGTTTGTGCTGAAGGCGGGGTTGATGAATCAAGCTTCATGATGGAGGTTGATGGAGCTGGGTTAGTCCCAGTTACTGCATCAAGAGTTGTAACAGACGGTATGTTTACCTGTTATACCTTCGAGATTGACCCAACTGTGTTCCCAGAGGTATGCACAGATTTTACTGGCTCAGGTGATACACTTGCATTTTTTACGTTCAACTATGATCGTAATTGTACTGCTAATGACGCTAGTGCTGTTGATGTAGGAGTAAGATATAATATCCACTATAAGAGTCTCGGGAATACTGATAATATAGCTGATTGTTTCGATAACAGATCAGAACTAGTCACGGGTACTAATGAAGTCTTTACAGAGGCAGGTCCACAAGGAGCACCAGAGCTGGAGATCATTGTCAGTCCAATTTCCCAGGTTGCCACTTCAGGAGATTTTTGTTTCGATATTGAGTTGACTAATTCAGGGGCATCGACAGCACCTGTTACTTGGCTCGGACTTGAAAACTTAAGCAATAGTGTTGATTTTGTTTCGGTAACTCGAACTATTGATAATGTCAGTTTGCCCATCTCTGCAATAGGAGATCCATCACTGAATCAAGCATTAATCGATTTAGACTTTCAACTTGACGCTTTACAGACCCTCGATCTTGAGGTA
>CAZJTO010000122.1:0-3951 GCA_964548935.1 uncultured Saprospiraceae bacterium | reverse complement strand
ATTAATCGATTTAGACTTTCAACTTGACGCTTTACAGACCCTCGATCTTGAGGTATGTGTGCAAGCAATGAGTTGTGGCTTAGATACGATAAGCTTCTATTCTGGCTGGGAATGTTCGAGTCTTCCAACAGATATTCAAGTAGCGAGTTATAATGGCTTTTCTTGCCCACCTGTATCTCAGGAAGCATTCTTTGAAATATTAGATCCACAACTTCAACTCGACTTTATAGAGCCAGTTACTGGCGAGGTAGGATATTGTGAATCTACAGAATATGTTTTTGAAATTCTCAATGCACGCCAAGGGCCAGCATTCATTGACAGCATATTCGTATATATTCCTCTTGGCCCAGGATTCGATTTTGTTCCAGGGAGTTTTGAGGCTATTTGGCCTACAGGATCTGGACCTGTTTCTATAGCAGACCCAGTACCTACTGGAGTTTCGGATCTTTTTATGGGTAATCAATATGCGCTGACAGATTTTACAGCAGTGTTGGGCCCTAACGAGACCTTACCAGGAGTAAACATTGATCCTACTCAGAATATGAATTCTATGATGGTATCATTTGAGGCTGTCGCATCCTGCGGTTATCAAGATGCATCTTTATTGCAGTTTCAAGTAAATGGGACGAACATCTGTGGAGAGACTGTTTTATCCAATCTTAACACATCACCTCGGATTCAGCTCTTTGGTTTAGATACACTCTTAACTAATGAGTATCTGATATTTTTAGAGCCTTCTCTCTTTTCAACTTGTGCGGGTCAAGAAATCTTCGAGGTAAATATTTTAAATGATGGGCCACTATCGACGAGCCCAGATGAGCAAGTTTGTATTACGATACCAGATGCTGTTCCGTTGGTTGCAGGCAGTTTTAATTTTTTCAATCCCGTTTCATGGGATCCAGCAATAGAAGTAAGCACAGTTGGTCCTGGAATTCAGCAATACTGCTTCTTTATGCCTCCGGGCGTGCCTGCAGGAGGTGTGTTTAGCTTTGAATTTGAAGTTGATGTCGCGGCTGATGTGGATTGTGGTATCTATCCATTTACAATTCAAACACTCTTTGAGGAAGATAGAATCTGTGACTTTTTTGAAAGTCAAGAAGACTGTACTTTAGAAGTCAATACATCGCTCAATACAGAGTTTGGTGTTAATCTTATAAATTCCTTATCTGCTAGCAATGTTGTGATGTCGTGGGATATAAATGCTTGTAGTGCTAGTACTCCGCAAGTAGAATATCAACTTACGGCAACCAATAATAACTTCATTGATGACTTCCCGGCAAATCAAGCATCAGTAAGTTTCTATGAAGACGTCAATCTAAATGGAACAATAGATGTTGGTACCGATTTATTATTGGCCTCCGATGTTGTATCCTCTTCGATTCCAGCTGGTGGACAGACAATTGTAGCGGGCAGTTTTGATCTATCACTTACAGATTTCTGTATGTCAGGAGAATACTTAATTGAATTGTCAGACAATGCAGGATGTGATTGTGGTTCAGAATCATTCCCGGTAGAGATACAATCCAATAGCTTTTTTGGCGCGGAGATCCCAGACACCATCGTTATCTGTGATTTTACTTTTGAGTTAGAGTTCGAGATGGAATGTGTAGATTCGAGTGGTTTGTTTGATGAAATTTATGGCTTAGAACCAGATGAATACTTTGAAGAAAATTTGATGCCATCTAGCTTCACTGATGGAGCGGGTAATGAATTAGAGTTATTTGACTTTTTCGATGCTGGGCCAGATGAATTTAATGTTTTTGTCGAACGAATGGAAGATGACATTTACAGTACTTTTCTCTTTCTAGAGGCCGAAATGATCCAATGCTCTCCTGATGGAATATTTAAAATAACCTATGATATTGAAGTGCCTTCACAGCCAGGATGTGCGATTCCATTCACATTAATTCTTGAGTGTCCGCAGCTTCTTTTAGCGAATGGTTTTGAAAATGAAGAAGTTTTATGTGACATGGGCGACACTGTTTGTGTCAATCTATTTGACTTCGTTCTTTTCGAAGATGTTGATGGAAATGTGATTGATCCAGCAGATCCTCCTGCTGAATTTTCACTTGATTTATTCACATTTGTATCCATTCGAAACAATACGACCAATTCTTTTGAACCTGCTATAAATCTAGATACAATCTCAGATTATTCAGACTTGGTAAGAGAGGTTTGTATTTCTGATGATGTCAGTTATACAGTCTTTTTCAGTTCGGGTACTTGTTTTAATAATGCCACTGTTTCATTTTCCGTTGGGGACGGTGATCCAAATTTCACACAGAACTTTAGTTTTCCAGAAGAAATTTGCTTAGGTGATGACGCTGAGATCATTAATACTCACAACGGTCTATTCCAAAGTGTAAACATCATATCGGGAGACCCATTAGCAATACCTCTATGTAATAACCTGAGTGTATGCGATACCATCGCTGTATCTCCAAGTATTACTACGACCTACGAGTTAGTTTTGACAGATAGTCTTGGGTGTCCGCATGATACAATATTTACAATCAATGTAAGAAATACTGATGCTCCATTGATTGTAACTGTAGATGATAACCTATTATGTGAAGGGTCGTCGGAAACGGCTATGGTATGCATAAATGATAGTAGAGCAAGTTCTATTTTCACTTGGCAACTAGATGGTGTTGATATCGCAGGTACTTCTGGTCAGACTTGTATAACAGTAAGTGCATCAGGGGTTTATTCGATCACCGCACAAGACGATCTTGGCTGCTCACTTTCAGGACAGAATGAAGTGTTCATTCAACCGAGTCCGGAACCTCCAGCATTACTATTTGGAGATTCTACTTATTGTGTTGGTATTGATACGATTACTGTTGCAACGACTCTCGGATTTCAATCCTATGAGTGGTTCCAGATAACGAATGGCGTCACATCTCCGATTGCTTCTGATGTGAATTCCTTAGAGATTAGTCAATTAGGAACTCAAAGCTTTTTTGTTGAAGTTCTTGATATCCAAGGATGTGCGGGTGTATCTGATACCATCACGATTACAGGACAGGAGTGTTTCATTGATTTAGAGCTAGAGAAAGGATTACTCTTTGAGGGTGGACCTGCTCCAGCAACACTACTTCTCTGTGATACAGTTACGTATGTGATTACAGTTGAAAATAGAACACTCCAAAGTGACTCTTTACCACTTGATGCTACAGGGGTTTCTGTCCATGATGGACTTCCGACAGGCTTAACTTATTTAAGTTCAACGTCAACAAATGGTATGTACGATCCTGTCACAGGTCAATGGAACGTTGGCTTTTTGAGAAATGGGCGAACTGATACCTTATTGATACAGACGAAGTTAGACTCTGCGACAACGATTTATAACATCGCTGAAGTCGATGGTCATAACGAAAATGATATTGATTCAGATCCAGATAATGCAGGATCTTCACCATCTGAGGATGATGAAGATGATGAGTTGATCGTAGTTGAAAGCTTTGACTTAGCATTGCGAAAAGTGCTTGCACCAGGTCAATCTCCAAATGTGATTGTTGGCCAAGATGTGGCTTTTCAAATAGAGGTATTTAACCAAGGGACTTTAGATGCGATTGATATAGAGGTCACGGATTATGTACCTATGTGGCTATCACTTAGTGCTGCTGATGGTAATGGATGGTCTCAATCGGGTGCTAATTTGATCAATACAATCCCAAGTTTAGCTTCGGGAAGTTCAATCACACTTGATCTAGTAATGACTCTTGATATTAATGCACCTGATTCATTGTCAATCACCAATTGGGCAGAAATCAGTGGAGGAGAGGATGCTGCTGGATTAGGAGCTCAGGATATTGATAGTACACCTGATAATGATCAAAATAATGATACGCATATCACTGATGATGACATTTCTGAAGACGGAATGAATGGAGGTGACGAAGATGATCACGATCCAGCATCTATAGTATCTATTCCACTTTTTGATTT
>CAZJTO010000121.1:0-7637 GCA_964548935.1 uncultured Saprospiraceae bacterium | reverse complement strand
CTCAGACTTTCACTCATTCGGGTTCATTCGTTCATTAACAGGCTTCACCAACTCGAGTGTATGGGACTCGCACCCACTGGAATAATTGTACTACCTTTCGATAGTAGTGCCCATGCTGGGAACACACAATAGGTGATGCATTCGAAGATTATGAATTGGAATGAATTAAAAGAAAAAATACTGTTTTCCTATTTGGATACTGATTGGATAAGTGTTGATATCCTCAATTCGACTTATGCTGAAATACTCAAATCAATTTCGACTGACTCCGAATTTGAACTAATAAAAAACGAGCAAGGAATATCAATCTTAGAAATTGAAAACGTAGAATTTTGTTTCTACAATAACAAAAATCATCATTTTGATTTTGATCCAAAAGTGATTGATACTGAAAAGAAATGGAATCGAATTGTAGAATTTTTTCTTAACCTTTCAAATCAACTTGAAAAATCAATTGTTTTTCGACCAGAAGACAGCAATAAAGGCGAAACAGAAAACTATTTAATCAAAATCACATCAAATGGTAAAATCGAATATTTCGAGGATGTTGTTAAGCAATGTAAAGGCCCTGAAATTGAGAATAAATAAGACCTAAGTACTTAGCATTCCATCCCAGTCATTGATACCCACCCTTAAGTCAATCAAAATCCACAATTCAATCACGGTTCTTCAACATGTTCAAATACATGGCTTCAACCTTAGCTCGAGCCCAAGGTGTACGACGTAAAAATTTCAAGCTCGATTTTACAGAAGGATCATGTGTAAAACAACGGATGTTAATGTTGTATCCCAGATACTCCCAACCATAGTGCGCTACCAAATCATTGATGATTTGTTCAAGTGTAACACCATGAAGTGGATTATTAGGTTGCGACTTCAATACCTTACAAGGATTAGTAGATCATTAACGTCTATGATTATTGCGTCTTCTGTTATTACTATTCCCGTTTGTTGAGCTCCGAGATTTTGAATTATTAGATCTATATGATCTTCTTCCTCTTCCTTGGCCCTGTTTTATAGGCTCCGTTGATGCATTTGGATCAGGCTCGAAACCCTCGACAATTTCCACGGGTATTTTTAAATTAACTAATTTTTCAATGTTTGCTAAGTACGATGTCTCATCTGCACTGACCAAAGACATCGCTATACCACTAGCTCCTGCTCTCCCTGTGCGCCCAATTCTATGCACATAATCTTCCGAAACATTAGGTAATTCAAAGTTTACTACATGAGGCAACAACGGAATATCTAGACCGCGAGCAGCAATATCTGTTGCAACCAATACTCTCACCGAATTATTTTTAAATCCGGCCAATGCTTTAGTACGTGCTCCTTGGCTTTTATTTCCATGAATAGCAGCTGCTGAAATTCCTGAACTAATCATTTTTTTACAGAGCTTATTTGCACCATGTTTAGTCCTAGTAAACACCAATACTTGTTGCCATTTACCTTCAGAAATCAGTTTGATAATTAACCCCGTTTTCGATTTTTTTGCTACCCGATACACCTTTTGCTCAATCACATCAACTGTAGAGTTTTCAGGTGTAACCTCTACCAAAACCGGGTCTTGTAAGAATTCTTTTGCGAGCTTTTTAATTTCTTTTGAGAATGTAGCCGAAAACAAAAGGTTTTGCCTTCGTGTAGGCATTAAACTAATAATCCTTTTAATATCTCTGAGGAAACCCATGTCGAGCATTCTATCGGCTTCGTCTAATACTAAAATTTCAATTTTAGAAAGCGATAACAGGCCCTGGTTTTGCAGATCTATGAGACGTCCAGGAGTTGCAATCAGTACGTCTATACCTTTTCTTATGGTAGCGACCTGTGCCCTTTGCTTGACTCCTCCGAAAATAACTGTAGAGCGAATGTCTATAAATTGGCTATACGTTTTGACATTGCTATGTACTTGTGCTGCCAGCTCGCGTGTTGGAGTCAATACTAATGCTCTAATGGGTCGATGTTGTGATTTTTGTCTTTGAGACAAAATTTCAAGCATTGGCAAGGTAAAACCTGCTGTTTTGCCAGTTCCTGTTTGAGCAGAAGCCAAAACATCTTTACCTTCTAAAATTAAAGGAATAGCTTTTTGTTGGATTGGCGTCGGCGTTGTATACCCTTGTTTATTAACGGCTTTTAATAACGCATCGGATAAGCCTATAGATTTAAATGACATATAAATAATTGTGCAAATGACATTCTTATATTATATCGTCATTTCTATTGTGCCGCAAAGTTAGGTCTAATTTGCGCCATGTTCTTGATTTTGTTTGATATTATGATAATCTCCGTTGTAGCAAGTACCGTCAGCTAAAGTCCTTGAGACTTTCTTTATCTTCCGTTTCAATCTAATTATCGTCCGTCATGAGGTACAGTTTCATATGTGTGTGTATCACGATCTTACTGTTCGGTTGCCATTCAGAACAGCCAAGGATCACCCTATCACCACAAAGTCGTATCGCACTGGTCGGTGGCAATCTGTGCTCAAGGATGATGGAGTATGGCCACTTTGAAAAAGAACTCCACCTACGCTTTCCAGATCATCAATTGTACATCCGTAACATGTGTGATGGTGGGAATACACCGGGTTTTCGCCCACACTCTTCAAGAGAAACGCCCTGGGCATTTGCTGGTGCGGATAGCTACTATCCCGATATCTCCGATAGTGAAGCGCCACCCGAAGGGTTTTATGAGTATCCTGATGAATGGCTCGATAGACATGATATAGATATTATCCTGGCCTTCTTTGGTGCAAGTGAGTCTTATGACGGACCCGCAGGTCTGGATAACTTCAAAAACCTGCTTACTGCTTTTGTGACGCACACGCTCAACCAGCAGTATAACGATAGCTCATCTCCTCAACTCATCCTTGTTACGCCGAGTGCTATCGAGGATATCAGTGACAGAATCACCGAGATCGATGGCATCGCACACAACGAACATCTCAAGCTCTACCGTGATGCCATACACGAAGTAGCGGCCGCACATAATCTCATCACGATCGATGCGTATCGAGCAAGTCTCGATATCTATGAGGACGTCGATGATGCTACGATCGACGGGTTGCAACTGACCGATGCGGCCTACGAACAGATGAGTGCATATATCGCTGATGAAGCATTTGGCGGCAGCCCAAAAAAAAGAAACAAAGCAGAAGTACATGCTGCTGTACTTGATAAAAACTGGCACTGGAAGATGGATTATAAAAGTCCTAATGGCGTGCATGTCCATGGTCGCAGATATGATCCGTTTGGGTCGGATAACTATCCATATGAGCTAGAGAAACTGCGGCATATGACCGCTATCAGAGACACTGCGATATGGATGGCCGCTACCGGTGATCGCTCGATAGCCGAGTACATCGAGCAAGCCGATATCAGGACGACTGCCCTACCTGAAGTGATCACTAACTACGATGCTGGTTATGGTCATGGCGAAGATCGCTATCTCTATGGTGCCGAGGCGCTGCAGTCATTGACGACGCCAGCAGGGTATAAGATGGAGCTATTTGCCAGCGAGGAGAATTTCCCAGAGTTGGCTAATCCCGTACAGATGTCTTTTGATAACAAGGGACGTCTCTGGGTGGCCGTGATGCCTACCTATCCCCACTGGAAGCCTGGCGATCCAAAGCCTGACGACAAACTGCTCATCATAGAAGATACCGATGGCGATGGCAAGGCGGATCAGGTGATCACTTGGGCAGATGGGCTGCACATACCTGTGGGATTTGAATTGGCCCCGGAGGGTGTCTATGTATCCCAAGGTAGCGATCTGGTGCTCTTATCAGATACTGACGGCGATGATCGAGCGGATCGCAGAGAGATCATCTTTAGTGGTTTTGATGATCACGACACCCACCACGTCATCAGTGCTTTTTGTGCTGATCCGTCAGGTGCCATATACATGGGTGAGGGAGTCTTCTTACGAACAGATGTAGAGACCGCCTATGGTACCGTGCGTGGCACTAATGGTGGATTCTATAGATATGATCCTCGGATCCATAAGCTTGAGCGCGTATCGCAGGTACCGATACCTAATCCTTGGGGTATAGCTTTTGATAAGTGGGGACAGGAGTTTTTTGCAGAGACAAGTGGCCCTGATGTTCACTGGATGCTACCGGGGATGAATAAGCCGACCTATGGCCTCGGCTCTCCTAAGGCACGAAACATCATCGAAGATGATCATCGGGTCAGACCTACTTCTGGCTTAGAATTTCTGCATAGTAGGCACTTCCCAGATGAGGTCCAAGGTGACCTACTGATCGCTAACTGTATCGGATTTTTAGGGATGAAGCAGCATGAGATGAGTGAGGATGGCACAGGCTACGGCTCGCAGCATCGCCAGGACCTCTTCGTAAGTGATGATAAAAACTTTCGCCCCGTAGATATGGAGATAGCTCCTGACGGTTCGCTATATTTTCTGGATTGGCACAATGTTCTCATCGGTCATATGCAGCACAACGCCAGAGATCCTCTCCGCGATCACAAGCATGGTCGGATCTATCGGGTGACCTACCCCTCTCGCCCACTGCTATCACCAGTCGACATTGCTGACGCTTCAATAGAGACCCTACTCGACCACCTCTTACTCCCCGAGTACCGCACTCGCTACCGGGCACGTCGAGAACTCAGAGCACGCAATCAAGGCGCTGTACTTGCAGCACTCGATGTCTGGATCAACAATCTTGATACCACTTCCGTAGATGCGGGTCACCATCTGCTTGAAGCTCTCTGGGTCCGACAAGGGCTCAATGCCGCCGATAGTGAGCTCCTCCGACAGCTCCTCAAGCACAGTGATCATCGCATCCGTGCAGCAGCTACCAAGGTCGTCAAGTTCAATAGACATGAGATATCCGATCACATTGCCTTGCTCAAGCAAGCGGCGAGAGATGAGCATGGACGGGTACGCATGGAAGCGCTCATCGCTGCTTCCTGGCTACCTGAGGGCGATGCCCAAGATATCATCGCACTGATAGAACAAGGAGAAGTAGATGACTGGATGGAGCCCAGCCTATCTTTTATAAAAGCACAATTAGATCCTGATCAGAGGGATACAGCTGATAGTGCGGTGACTACAGCACCACGTACGTCAGCAGAGCGAGGAGAGCTCATATATCATAAGGAAGGATACTGTGTCACCTGCCACATGGCCGATGGACAGGGTCTCAGTGCATCGGGCTTCCCTCCTCTTGCAGGAAGCGAATGGGTAACAGGTGATCCCACTACCCTCGTCAAACTTACCTTAAAGGGCATGATCGGTCCAATCACGGTCAAGGGTATCCAGTATGAAGGCCATACGCCCATGACCCCTTATGAAAACCTACTTTCTAATCAGGAGATCGGTGATGTCCTCACCTTCATCAGGAGCAGCTGGGGCAATGATGCCAGACCCATACCTGCAGATCTAGTGATGGGCACACGACGGTTTGTATCAGATAAAAAAGGATTTTTCAAGGCTGAAGAACTCCTCGAAGCTGCCGACAAATAATTAGATAGAACCAACTTATACTTATGAAACTCATACTTGCCGCACTCACGCTCATCATACTCATCACTGCATGTGGAACTCCACAGGGCAGCCAACAACAAGCACAAGAGCCACCGCATATAGTATTCGTCACAGGTGATGAAGAATATAGATCGGAGGAGTCGATGCCCATGATAGCCCGCATCCTCAAGCGTGAGCTAGGTGCTAAGATAAGTCTGTGCTACTCTGTCGATGAAAACGGCATTATCGATCCCAATAACCAGCATCACATAGCAGGACTTGAAGCCCTAGAGACAGCAGACTTGATGGTGATGTTCACGAGATTTAGACAACTTCCGGAGGACCAACGGAAGTACATCCTAGATTATGCAGAGTCCGGTAAGCCCATGGTAGGCCTGAGGACTTCTACACATGCCTTCTGGTATCTGAATGAAGCGGGTGACTTAGATAGCACCATGAATCACCTCAATACAGAGTGGCCGACTCAGGTTTTTGGCCAGCAGTGGATCACTCACCATGGTCACTTTGACGATGGTCTCTATCCTCTGACGCAAGTGGATCTCACGGACGCGGACCATCCCATCACCCGAGGTGTATCCCCATTTGCAGCGAACTCTTGGCTATATCACGTGGATGGTGGTGACTGGAAGCTACATGGTGATCCTCATACCCTACTCACAGGTACCTCTATTAAGTCTAAGCACGAGATGAACGATCAACTAGATCAGTATCCACTACAGAATCCCGTAGCCTGGACTAAAACATACAAAGGCGCTAAGGTATTCTTCACTACGCTAGGCCATCCCTACGACTTTAAAATTGACAATATGCGCAGACTATTGCTCAATGGCATTTATTGGTCTTTAGATCTACAATCCTCTATCCCTGCCGCAGGCATAGATCCAACTGTCGTCGGTAGCTATGATCCTAACAACTCGGGATTTGGTGAAAAATATAAGAGCGGCTTGGAGCCTGTTTATGAGATGTGAACTTGCTGATGATATAGCATTGTGATACTTAGATGAACTAGCCCATTCACCGTGACTCTATTCACTCCATACTCCATCAAGTGTGTAGCATAACTTCTTTATGTATTTTTATCAAATGGATCGAAGAAAATTTATCAAGAATACAGGTGTAATCGGAGGTGCAGCGATTCTGCCCATATCGTGTTTGTCTCCTGCGAAAGACCCTAATTACCCAATGGGTTATCAGCTCTATTCTGTGCGTGATGCAATGGCTGAAAATCCAATTGAAACACTTAAAGCACTTAAAGGAATGGGATATCAAGACTTTGAGGCTTATGGGTTTGATGATGAAAAGGGCATGTACTACGGATTTCAGTCGGCAGAATTTAAACGCATTTTAGACGATATGGACCTATCTGTCACGAGCGGTCATTATGGTTTCTCGCCCTATCTCGAAAAAGGAGAAGATGAATTAAGGCGTTTTGTCGATCGATGTATAGTTGGTGCCAAAGCATTGAATAGTAAGTATATCACTTGGCCATGGATAGCACCCGAACAAAGAACGATTGATAATTTCAAGCTGATGTCTCTAATGCTCAATAAAATAGGAGAACAGGTTACCAAAGCCAACCTGGGTTTCGCGTATCATAATCATGGCTTTGAATTTGAGGATCATGACGGAGAAAACGGGTTTGATATCATCATACGAGACACGGACCCAGCCTTGGTTAAACTTGAAATGGATATGTACTGGGTCATGCACTCTTCAAAATATACACCAGAGCAATTGATTGATTCTCAGCCTGGGCGATATGTCCTGTGGCATATTAAAGATATGGACAAGGTGTCAAGAGACTATACAGAATTAGGCAATGGCTCAATTGACTATTTAACATTACTACCTGATCCAGTGAAATCAGGGCTTGATTTTTACTACTTGGAACAAGGAGGAAATTTCGCAAGTAACTCTATGGAGAGTGCCTCTCAAAGTGCGGAATATTTCAAAAACCACCTTCAACAATATTTATAGTGTAGCTAATACCTTGAATTGTAATGAGAAGTAAAAAAGTCCTAAAAGCAGCTTATAAGCTAAAAACGCCAGATGCTGGTGTATTCCAGATTAAGAACAATAAAAATGGCAGGGTACTGATTGAAGCATCGCCAGACATTCAATCAAAGTGGAACAGA
>CAZJTO010000120.1:5597-7673 GCA_964548935.1 uncultured Saprospiraceae bacterium | reverse complement strand
TGCAATATGGCACCGTGGCCTACTGATACTCGGTCTTTAAGTATGGTTTCTGATTTGTTATAGGTGCCATGGATGATGGCACCGTCTTGGATGTTGCACTTCTCCCCGATTGAGATTTTGCAGACATCCCCTCTGATTACAGTTTTGAACCAGATACTACAATCCTGCCCAATATGCACACGACCAATAATGTCCGCATCATCTGCAAGCCAGCATGATGGGTCAATCTCGGGGGTATATCCTCTTACAGAGATGATATTAGCCATCTGTACCTACAGGGTTGACTGCATTAACGGTATATCCTGCTTCTCGCAATAGATTAATGACTCCAAATGATCCGCCAAGGTGTCCCGCACCAACTGCAAAGAAAGTAGGCTTTACAGCCATTTTATCAGACATTACAGGAATCCAGTTCTTATTGCGCTGTACCAAGAGTACATCTTCAAACTCATCTATACTGTCGTCAGTCTTCATCACATTGTATAAGCCTGCGACATCCTGATTTTTATAAAGCTCTACGAGTTCGGCAAATTGATCATCTCCTGTGTCGCCTGCTTTAATTGTTTCGATCAGCATATCAGCCTGATCTTCATATGGTATACTGTCAAAGATGGAGATCTGATATTCTATCGTTTCTAATCCCCCTACTGTCTTATTACTCTCCTCTGCTATCTTGTTGAATTCCATCTCATACGACTTCAACTTGCCACTCTGGATATCGCCTGGACTCATATCACCAGAAGCAAATACAGTCAAGAACATCGGCTTAATGCGCTCCATGAAGAAGAGTGGTAAGCCAAGCTCCTTGAAGTGGCCCTGTACGATTTTATATTCTTCGTCATCCAGCAAGTCCTTTAAGGTAAGGTCATCATCCATATAGGCCTTTTGTAATAGCGGCATAATCTTAGAGACATCGCTCATCTCTGACATATCAATCTCAAAATAGATCTCTTCGCTTTGGTCCATAGCAGAGAGCGTGCCTTGAGGTAAGAAGTAATCATCCTTGTCGATGATATGTATTGTGCCGAATAGGAATGATGATTGGTTCAATCCATTGCCACTGATTTCCCAGAGTAAGGCATTTTCTAAATCGCTTGAATCAGGAGTAGCCGGAGCTTGGACTACTGGAACTATTGTCTCAGTAGACTTACACGCACTCATGATAATAGAGATCAGGCTTAAGGCTAAAAGAATTTTCTTCATGTTATTCTTTGTTTTGGATCATCATTTCGTACATCATAATACCCGCGGCAACAGAGACATTTAGAGAATCTATGGAGCCTAACTGAGGTATCTTGACCAGATGATGACATTTATTTTCTATTGTAATGTGAAGACCATCATATTCTGAACCCATAACTACTGCGACAGGTCCAGACAACGCTCCTGACAATGACTCTTTTCCTCTTAACGACGTACCTACGATCTTAATTCCATGATCATCTAATATTTGTATAACATCAAGAGTCGTCTTCTCTCGGCATACGGGGAGCCTAAATAGTGCTCCGGCACTAGTCTTAACGGCATCCTCGTTGATATAGCCACTGTTTTTGCCACTTAAGACCATTGCATGAACTCCTAAGACTTCGCAGCTGCGAGCGATAGCTCCGATATTGCGGATGTCAGTGATGTTATCGAGTATGAGAATCTTAGGATTTTTGCCTTGTTCATAGAGGTGTGGTATGACATTTTGTAGTGACTGATATTCGATCAGTGACATAAGCGCTACAACACCTTGATGGTTACGAGAGTGAACCATCTTTTCCAACTTGACATTGGGGACTCTCTTAAGGGGGATCTGATGCTCTCGGCAGAGATTTCTGATTTCCTTTTCGAGTTCTCCTGTTAGGTTGTCCTTAAGATAGACGCGTTCGAGCTGCTTACCCTGTTGCAGTGCCTCTATGATCGGATTACGACCATATATGGCCTGTGTGTTTTTTCGAGCAGGTCTCAATACTTCTAATTGTTGTTTAGTGTGTTAGGAGCTATTCCTCTTCAGTGCTGGCTTCTACCTTAGGGGTCTCCTCTACTGGAGCCGTTTCGACAACTTCTACTGCCGCAGTCTGAACTACTTCT
>CAZJTO010000120.1:0-5497 GCA_964548935.1 uncultured Saprospiraceae bacterium | reverse complement strand
TCTACTGCCGCAGTCTGAACTACTTCTTCGGTAGACTCAATCATTTCTGTGGTAGTAGATTCAACGATTTTTTCCGTTGTAGTGTTGACGACATCTTCAGTAGTAGTCTCAACCACTTTTTCCGCCGCAGTTTCAACTACTTCTTGGGTAGTAGTCGTTACAGTTTCTTCTGCTGTAGACTTAGCTTCTTCAACAATTTCTTTTGCTCCCACAGCGATTACTGCAGCTGCTGCAGCCACCTCAGGCTTTTTAGTTTTCTTGAGAGATTCTGCAGCCTTGACGAGCTTTTCTTCATCTTCTTTTCGAGCTTCTGCAGCTACTTTGATTTCAGTTGCGATCTCTTCTTTGAGTTGCTCTTTAACCTTTGCTGTTTCCTTTTTTTCCTTTCTTTTTTCCTCTCTCTTCTTCTCTGCCTCCATTTTTTGCTCTAGCTCAGTTTTTGTATTGAGCATATCCTGGAGCTTTACTTCTTTGGACTTGAGTCGTTCGATGATCATAGCCATCTTAGCTTGTCTGATCTGCAACTCGAGTTGGCCATCGGTAGTTTCGATGCGCTTCTGTTGAAACTCTTGATCCTTCTTATCTCGATTGATAGACTGCTGCATTTTATGGATGGCATTGAGCAATCCATCATAGCGGCTCGACACTCGTGATAGTGCAGAGTTGCGACCGCCACCGCCGCTGGTCTTCCCGTATTTCTTTTCTTTTACTTTTTTAAATGCCTTATCCGTACGCTTCCAGAGGTGGTTGCGATCCCGGCGGGTGAGCTCAACATCTTTAAAAGATTGTTGAAGATTTTTAAGCTCATTAAATATAGGATGTAGCCCTAAGCCTTTTTCGATGCGCGACTCGATGTCGTCAAGCTTTTTATAAAATGTTTCTACCGTCTCCTTACTTGCACGCTCAAACTCTTCATTCAGTGCCTTCTTCAAACCTTTCATCTGTTCAAAAAGACCATTGGTCTTAGTGCGAAGATCATTGGCGTGTTTTCTGAACAAGTTCTTCTCTGCAGACTGCTTCTGTACCTTGTTCCAAAACCCTTTCATCTCCTCCCAGACACCTCCGTCAAAACCAGTGAGCTTCTCGATTCGCTCTTTGATCTCTTCTAACTCATCGTTATAAGATTCATACAACTTGGCAGACAGAACAACAAAATGCCACTCAGTCTTAGCCCTGTTCAGGATATCACTGCGCATGGTTTTAATATCATCTGGCAGCAAGCCTTCTGTAATTGAGAGTTCTCGGATGATCTCCGTATGATCTTCTGGGAATGGCAGATCATGCCCTTCTCTCCAGATGTTCATCATCTTGGTATAAAACTCCTCTGTGGCGATCAGCTCTGGAAATGTGGTCACCTTAACGTGATTCTCTTTTTCTAAGAGCTCAACGGCAATAAGGATTTTGTCATCTTGGGCATTTTCGCCCCATAGTACGATACGTGTCTTCATTGTTGCGGTAGTTATAGGCCAATAATTGGCCTGGTCAGTTCTTAATATGCTTAGGTCTCTTGTACACTAAGCAGGTAGCATTGCCTTTACAATGTCGTTCTTTATTAGGTATTCTGCAATCTGTACAGCATTAGTTGCGGCACCTTTACGTAGATTGTCCGACACGATCCACATATTTATGCCATTTTGGATTGAGTGATCTCGTCTGATGCGACCCACATATACATCATCCTTATGCTGTGCATATAGAGGCATCGGATATTCATTTTTAGTATGATCGTTTTGGACGACTACTCCAGGCGTTACGCTGAGTAGATCTATCAGTTCTGTTAGATCAAACGGTTCGTGAGTTTCTATATTAACAGACTCCGAATGCCCTCCCACGACGGGTACTCTCACCACTGTGGCAGTGATCTGGATGCTATCATCGCCGAGTATCTTACGGGTTTCATTGACGAGTTTAAGTTCCTCAGTCGTATATCCGTCCTCTGTGAATGAGCCGCCATGTGGCAAGCAATTTTGATCGATAGGGTATGGATAGACCATTTCGGCATCTTTGCCAGCTCGTTCATCGTTCATCTGTCGCACTGCTGCTACACCCGTACCACTGACGGATTGATAAGTCGAGATGACGAGTCTCTTGATACCGTATTTCTTATGTATCGGCGCCAGAGCAACGACCATCTGTATGGTACTGCAATTAGGATTGGCGATGATCCGATCCGTTTCGCTTAACTCGCCTGCATTGATTTCAGGCACTGTGAGTGGCTTGCCAGCATCCATCCGCCATGCTGAAGAGTTGTCTATGACAAATGTTCCGACTTCGGCAAATTTCGGAGCCCACTCTTTGGATACGCCACCGCCTGCAGAGAATATTGCAATGTCTGGTCGAGCGTCAACAGCGTCTTCCATTGAAACGATGGTATAAGATTGCCCATTGAATTGAATTTGCTTACCCACAGATCTTGCTGAGGCTACAGGTATAAGCTCAGACATTGGCAGTTTTTTTTCTTTCAAGACTTCGAGCATTACAGTACCCACCATACCAGTTACTCCGACGACTGCGATTTTCATGACAAACTTCTTTTTATGACAGTTATGGATCAACATAAATCAATCCAAATTATCTTCGATGAATGAACTCGCAAATTTGGACGTTCTTTTTGTTAATAACAAGCTATTGTAGCTCTTCTGCTCAGATAGAAGAACAATTCAATGGTCCCGACCTTTTTAGCTCGACTTTATGGCAAGGAGATACAGATAGATTTATCCTCACGGATGGGCGATTGATGCTTAATGATGAGGGCGCGAATTCCACTGTCATCACTCACCCGATAACTATAGAAAATGATTATGAGATTGCGATAGATTTCAATCTTGATTTCGCACCATCCAATTCGAATATGCTCACTGTAGATCTGATCTATCGTGATGAGGACAATCGGTTGTTCTTTGAACTGGGCGAGACGGGCAGTGATGATGCCTTGGAGTTTTATTCTATTGTGGATGGCAACCAAGAATTACTCTATCGGAGTACTGACGGGGGATTTGGATCTGATCCAGCATGTGCAAGTCTTGAGATTCAGATGCAGCAGGATACGTTGTCTATTTCGATTCTTAACTGCACTCAAGCCAATGAGCAGGCTGAGCTCATACTGCCATCTCTTGCGGGATTAAGTGGCTTGTTTCGGATTACTTGTGAGTATACCTCGACGAGGTCAGACCTCTTTAGCTTTGACAATATATATGGGGGTCCGATTAGGATAGATACCGTTCCACCAGGGATCATCGATATCAATCATGGACAACAATTCACAACCATAGAGTTTGATGAAGGAATTGTCGAGCCAGGCGTAGAGTCATTTATAGTTTCACCGGTTATGATTACACCCGCTGAAGTTTTGGTCCAAGGTAGTCAAGAGCTTAGCTTAATATGGGATCAGGATTTACCGCTATCTACGCCGCTTCAGTTAGAGATTTTTGGAGTGTCGGATTTCGAAGGAAATATATTGGACACGACGGTGCAGTTCATGTTAACGGCAGTTCCGGCTGAGGGAAATATCCGCATCAATGAGATCCTTACAGACCCTGTCGGGAGTGGGTCTGATTACATTGAGCTGATCAACATCTCAGATGGTGATGTAGACGTTAGGGGGATGGTCATCAGTAACGAGCGAAATGGCAGTTCCTCCGAAATCGAACAGACGATTGTATTGGAGCCGCAACAACTCTTGCTCATAACTGAGGACATCGCTAATATCCTTAGTGAGTTTCCGACTCGTGATGAGAGTCGTTTTTTAGAGCAGGACTTACCGACTTTGGCTAATGCCGCTGGTGAGTTACGGTTGATCTTTGACGATACAGTGATCGACTCATTTGATTATGATGAGGACTTACATCAATTCTTAATTGACGATACAGAAGGCATCAGTTTAGAGCGCATATCGCCACAGGTGCCTGCGTCAGATCGATCTAATTGGTCCTCAGCCAGTGAGACAGTAGGATTTGGCACCCCGGGTTTGCCCAACTCTATTGCTGGAGGCGGCAACCAAAACGTGTTCAACCTTGACACTAAGATTGTCTCGCCTAATAATGATGGACTGAATGACCTCTTGGAGTTGAGCTATGCCTTGGATAGCCCGGACTATATAGGGGAAATTTCGATCTATTCGGATCAGGGATTTAGGGTCGCATCTCTGCTCAATAATGGCACCGTAGGCAATTTTGGGTTGTTGACCTGGGATGCCACTGACGATGATGGAGAGTTAGTCAACCAAGGTATATATGTGATCATCGTAGAGTTATTTAATCGTACGGATAGACTTTCTTTCAAGGAGTCATTCGCAGTATCCAGAGGATAGTAAGATGAATATTACTACTAAGACTTTTAATGAGCTCAACACACAGGAGCTATATGATATCATGGCCCTACGATCTGAAATCTTTGTGGTAGAACAGAACTGTCCTTACCAAGATCTTGATTACTTGGATCAGCAGTCAGTACATGTGTTAGGTCGACAATCAGAGAAGCTCATTGCGTATACAAGAGTAGTCCCAGCAGGACTGGCTTATGATGATTATGTCGCCATAGGGAGGGTGGTTGTGGATCGCAAACACCGAGGGCAAAATCTTGGCTATGAGATTATGAAAGCCTCCAATCAACTGGCTATCGAACAATTTCAGCAATCCATTAAGCTTTCTGCCCAAGTTTATGCCGTACCATTTTATGAGAAACTGGGGTACTCAGTAGTCGGAGAGGAGTACCTCGAAGATGATATACCACACACAGCTATGATTCTGAAGTCGTGAGTTATGCACTAAAAAGCCGAATCGAATTATCATATTATTATAAATAGCAATATATTAGCATTTGATTATTAACATCATAGTCAGAATATATTGGTAGATAACTACAGGCATAAGGGGCTTCGACAGAAACTTGTTACAGAGTTGATGAAGAAGGGAATAAAGGATCATAAAGTATTACAAGCGATTGGTGCGATTCCACGTCACTACTTTCTCGATAAGGCTTTCGATACTTGGGCTTACAAGGATATAGCGTTTCCGATTGATTCGGGACAGACCATATCGCAGCCGTATACAGTTGCTTTTCAGACACAGCTGCTGGATCTTAAACGTGGTGACAAGGTACTTGAGATAGGTACTGGTTCTGGATATCAGGCAGCTGTCTTACAATCTATCGGCGCTAAGGTTTATACGATCGAGCGGCAGAAAGTCTTGTTTGACATGACCTCTAAGTTTTTAGTTAAAATAGGATTCGGTAGAATCAGAACACTATATGGAGATGGTTTTGCTGGAGCATCCCGATTTGCACCATTTGACAAGGTGCTGATCACTGCAGCGGCGCCGTTCTTTCCAGAAGAACTGTTCCGACAGCTCAAAGTAGGAGGCCAAATGGTTATTCCTGTTGGGGAGGGAGAAGTGCAGCGCATGAAGCGCATCACCAAAACTGCCGATGGAACACCTCACGAAGAGCTCTTCGGCAATTTTAGTTTTGTGCCAATGCTGGCTGGGACTAATGCGGCGTA
>CAZJTO010000119.1:0-7688 GCA_964548935.1 uncultured Saprospiraceae bacterium | reverse complement strand
CAACAAAGTCTTGGATGACCTGTGTGCCCGTGAGCCCTTCTGGAATCTCCGTAGCGTCTGGCACTATTACTTCGCCAAAAGAATTGTAGTAATTGATCTTGCCATCGCCATCAAACTGCATCAACGTCTCTGCCACCTCATCCTTGCTACCCACAACGAATATATGCGCCGCCTCAGGTCTGATATACTTCTTAGCCATAGCCTGGATATCCGCTACGGTAACAGCATTGAGTTTTTCTAAGTAAGTCTCGTAGTAATCATCTGAGAGATTGTTTCTGAATCTATTGAGCGCAAATCGTGCTATAGTCTGTGGTGACTCCAGCGATCGGGCAAAGCCTCCAGTCATAAAGTTCTTAGTATTCTGGAGGACCTCAGCATCTACTGGCTCCTTAGTGATACGATCCAACTCATACATGATCTGAGTAATTGAGCTATCGGTGACTTCATTTCTCACACTTGCCGAGGCATTAAATGATCCTGCCAAACGGTCAGCACTCACATTAGATCCAGCTCCATAAGTATAGGCCTTGTCTTCTCTGAGATTCAGATTGAGACGTCCTGAAAATCCCCCTCCCAAGATCGTATTCATCACTCTGGCAGGAATCACATCTGGAGAGTTTGGCTTCATATCTATTGGATAACTCACATTTACAACAGATTGCACAGCACCATCCTTGTTGGCAAATTGTACCTGTGTAGATGCTGCATCTGGCACCGCTCTATGTCTTACAGGTTTAAATGGCTTACGCTCCCACGAACCGAAATACTTATTGGCTACATCTTCAGCTGCATCAACTGTGATGTCTCCGACGATCACGAGATAAGCATTGTTAGGGATGAAAAAGTCATTCACATATTTGCGACAAGCATCGATGTCAATGGCCTTTACATTATCTTCCGTCTGGATCTCTCCATAGGGATGCTTAGGACCATAGAGCACACTTGCTCTCATGTTAGCAGATATGCTATTAGGGTCTGTCTTGCCAGCTTCTAATCCTGTTAGAGTCTGAGTTTTGATTTTTTCTAACTCGTCTGCTGGCATTGATGGATGGTATAGGACATCTGTCATAACATCTAGCAGTGCAGGCATATGCTTGGTCAATGAACTACCAAACATCCCGCTCCCAAACGTATTGAAATTGGCACCGATAAAATCAACGGCCTCATCGATCTCTGCCTTGGTCTTAGTGGTTGTCCCACGACCCATGAGGTCACCAGCCATAGTCACGTAACCTACTTTGTCAAATTCCAATATCTGCTCATTCTTGAGTGACACTTGAAATGATACAGATGGAATTTTATGATTTTCGACTACGATCACTTGAAGTCCATTGTCAAGCTTGAATGTATTGGCTTTGCCGATATTAATCTTAGGTGCAGGGCCTGCCTTAGGAGGTGCACTCCTAAAATCCGTGGCCTTCGCCATCTTATCGTCCATCATTTCTTTGGTCTCCATGACCTTGTCATCTACCGCTTTTTCAGCAGTGGCAATCTCTGTGCTCTTACATTGCGCTAAGCAAAGCACGATGGCCGCAAAACTTATAATTTTTATTACTTGTGTCATGTTATGGATTTGATGGTTCAGGTAAATAATTCAGAACCACTCGGTTGTCATTATTAAAATACTTCTTGGCTACTCGCTGGATATCTTCACGTGTTACCGCCAAGAATCTCTCGAGCTCGGTATTGATCAGGTCTGTATTTCCATAGTACATATGGTAATTTGCCAAGCTCTCTGCGATGCCCGCCACACGAGCATTTCTCGTGATAAACTGACTTTCAACTTGGTTCCTTAATTTTTGAAATTCACGCTCTCCGATCAATTCATTCTGGACTTTCAAGTATTCAGCATCCACTGCAGTCTGCGCTGTAGCAACTTCAACCCCCACATTAGGAAGGCCGAACACAAGGGCCACACCAGGATCTTCCAACTCTAATGGAAAGCTACCTATCTGCAACATCAGTTGTTGCTCATCTCTGAGTGACTTGTTCAATCGAGAACTCTCTCCTCCCGACATCAATGTATTGAGCATACTCACCGCATAAAAGTCATCAGTGCCTTGGGCAGGGATCCGGTATCCCATGATGATAGCAGGAATCTGAATCTGGCCGTAGGTCGTATCAACGATCTCACCTGACAATGCCGGCTCGACAATTTTCGGTCTAAATATGTTAGGATTCTTAACCGGTATAGGGGCGAAGTATTTATCTACCAGCGCCTTGGTCTCCTCAATATCAATATCACCTGCTATAGACAGGACTGCATTGTTAGGCGTATAAAAATCCTGGTAAAACTGTACATAGTCTTCCTCCTGAGCTGCATCAAGATCATCCATTGATCCGATCACAGACCATTGATAAGGATGCTTAGTGTACAACCTCTGATTGATTTGCTCAACGAACTTCAGTAGTGAATAAGGCGGATTGTCAACTCTCAGCCTGCGCTCTTCCTTGACGACTTCTCGTTGTGTTTCTATACCGATCTGATCAACCTTAGCATGGAGCAGTCGCTCGGACTCTAACCACATCCCTAATTCTAATTGATTAGAAGGCAACAACTCAAAGTAATAGGTTCGATCGTACCAGGTATTAGCATTGTTGGACCCACCAGCATTCGTGATATATTGGAAAAACTCACCTCTGTCGATGTTTTCGGACCCTTCAAAGAGCAAGTGCTCAAAAAAGTGGGCGAATCCTGTTCTGCCAGGGTTCTCATTTTTAGAACCCACATGATACATCACAGAAACTACTGCGATAGGAGTGGCTTTGTCTTGATGCAAGATTACATGCATCCCATTGTCTAGGTCATACTCGACAAAGTCTATCTTGTTGAGTTGACTCATCAATGGAATGGCTCCCCAGAGTAGCAGGGCGAGCAATAGATATTTTCTCATGTACACATTGTTTATTAAAAATTGAAATTGAAATTTATAGTTGCAAAATAGAAGGACTGAGTCAATTAAATTGTTCTCTTGGACGAATAATTCTGACAGTTCGTCCAAAACTATGTTAAAACTAAGCTCCAATGACCTGACATTGAGCATTGAATGGCTCATGAGCCTCTCACAAGCTTTAAATACTATTCTATTTTATTTACATTCATTACTCACAAAACAAAAATTATTTTCGATGAGAATCATAATTCTAATTATTGCATTCCTTACCCTCAATCAGCTAACACCTCTTCAGGCACAATTGACTACAGGCAGTATTACGATGTCACTAAAGGATATTGGCACGGATGGAGTTGGTGGAGCAGATCAGATGGCTGGCATGATGGAGAGTATGACCATGATCACACATTTTAAGCCTGAAAAGCAAGTGACTGAAATCAGTATGATGGGTTTGATCAACATTAAACAACATATCAAGGATGGTGTCATGACCCAATACATGGACATGATGGGTCAGAAAATTAAAATGGAGCAGCCTGTTGGCACTGATGCGCTGAATGACTTGGGGGTATCAGAAGAGCAAATGAAAAATGCCTACGATGTGAGTTATGACAAGTCAAATACCAAGAATATAGCAGGATATGAGTGTTATGAAGCTACGGTTAAAATGGACCTGTCAAAACTGGAGGGAGAAATGCCACCAGAAATGGCGAATATCTCCGTGACCCTATATCTCACCGAAGATATCAAGATGGACAACTTTAGCATGCAACAATTGCCTGGACTAGAGTTGTCAGGGACACCACTCAGTATGACTATGGATATGGGTTTAGTAAAGATGACTTTTGAAGCGTCTGAAGTCAATACTGACGTAGACCCATCAGTATTTGAAATTCCTAAAGGAGATTATAAAGAAATGTCACTCGAAGAGCTACAGCAGCTTGGGATGAGCCCAGGATCTTTTGGATTTTAGTTTTCAATGATCTTGTTACTTTACTGATTCAAACCATAACTCATGCTTAGACCTCCTACATTTTTATCAATTCTGTTCGTATTTATCGTAGCGGCGAGCGCTATTGGACAGATGAATCCTAATAAGAAGGCATTAATCTCCTCACTGGATCACAAATATGAAGAGCTCACACAACTGAGCGACAAGATCTGGTCCTATGAAGAGATCGCTTTCAGAGAGCATCAGAGCGCAGATGCGCTGGCCACCTATGCCGAGAACAATGGTTTTACCGTGGAGCGAGGTGTCGGAGAGATCCCTACGGCATTCACTGCAGAGTATGGATCGGGGAAACCCGTCATCGGCATATTAGGAGAGTTTGACGCACTACCGGGACTGTCTCAAAAGACTGTCCCACATAAGGACCCACTCAATGCAGGATCTCCCGGTCACGGCTGTGGGCACAACCTATTTGGAGTGGCCTCTCTCGGTGCCGCAACAGCTATTAAGGAACTCATTGAGTCCGGCAAACTACAAGGCACGGTGCGATTCTACGGGACGCCAGCAGAGGAGAAGTTCTTTGGCAAGCTCTGGATGATCAGAGCGGGGCTATTTGATGATGTAGACGTCGTCATGGACTGGCACCCGAGCGCAGAGACTAAGGCCGATGTGCAGAGCAGTCTGGCACTGGTAGACTTCCTCGTAGAGTTCGAAGGACAGGCAGCACATGCCTCAGGAGATCCCTGGAACGGTCGTAGTGCATCAGATGCATTAGAGCTATATACAACAGGTATCAACTATCTCCGCGAGCACATCAAACCTACCGTAAGGATACACTACCACATCCAAGATGCCGGCAAGGTCGTCAACGTAGTCCCTGATTACTCTAAGATCTGGACACGTGTCAGAGATACCCGGCGGGAAGGAATGCAGAAAGTATGGAAGAGAGTAGAAGAAATCGCTCAAGGTGCCTCAATCATGGCTGATGTGGATTACAAGATCTCACTGATATCAGGCATACACGAGGTACTCCCCAACCGTAGAGGTGGCGCAGAACTTCAGAAGAATCTGGAACTACTCGGCGCCATCAACTACACAGAAGAAGAACAAGAATTCGCTAAGAAAATACAAGAAGCAACAGGTAGTGACGTGGTCGGTATAGAGTCAGTCATCACCCCTCTTGAACCGACCTTAGAGCATCCGATGGGTGGATCAACAGATGTAGGCGATGTAAGCTTTGTTGCACCTACCATCCGGTTACGTGCCACTACCGCACCCAAGGGGACACCTTGGCACTCATGGGCTGTAGTAGCCTGTGGCGGCATGTCAATAGGACATAAAGGCATGGGCTATGCCTCCAAGGCGCTGGCGATGACCATGGTAGATCTATTTGAGAATCCGCAATTAGTAGAAGAGGTTAAGGCAGAGTTCAAAGAGCGTAAGGGAGATTATATCTATGAAGCTATGATTCCTGCTGGACCACCACCATTAGACTTTGACCAAGATTAATCGGTCAATTTGAACATACTGCTTACATCGGTTGTCGCTATTTCGTTTATAGCCATATGTACTGGCCACATGAGTGCTCAGGAACTCGCTGAATATAGGTGGCACAATCGGGTCATCGTACTGTGTGGTGATAGCACATCTGCACTTTATAGAGAGCAGATGGCTCTACTCTCAGTAGAACCTCTAATCGCTCCTTGGCAAGACCGTAAGGTCGTAATCATAGAAAGTAGTTCTTTCAAAGAAGAGAGTAAGCTCTGTAGTCCTAATACCACATTCTCTATGCAGCTATATGGGTTAGACGGGGGCCTCAAGATGGAAAGTGATCAACTTGTGAACCCTCAAGAAATCATGGATACCATAGATGCTATGCCAATGCGACGAGCAGAGATGAGGAGGAAGGGGTGATTGCATATATCGATTATCTCTTGTGATGGCGGTATAGTAAATCACCTAAATTGTACCTCATAACACACAGGATATGACCAGATATCATTATTTTAATGAATCGTATGCAACCAGAGAATATAACACAACAGGTCATCATCAAAAAACTCTATCACAATGGAGCGTGGCACATAGGGCTGTACTTTGATTATGACGTTCAACTGATCAACTTAGTTAAACAGCTCCCACAGCGGAGATATAGCAAAACACATAACTGCTGGTACATACCGTATACCAAAGCCTCCTATCACCATTTAAATCAATCTAACATACCATATCGCATAGATGTATCCATCGACACCAGGCAAGCTGTACTACAGTCTGATACTGTCGACATAGACTCTATTCAAGAGTCGAAACCACCTACAGAGGAAGAGAAAGACAGCGGAAATCTCCCTACTGACATAAATCCTGATTTATATGATAATAAGGGATTGAACAACATCATCTATAACAGCGGTTCATTTTTTATCACGATCAAATACAACAACGATGAAGTAGAATATCTCAAAACACTGCATAAGAGCTATTGGAGCAAAAAAGATCAGCTATGGATCTGTAATGGAACCCTTGACAATCTTAGAAGTCTACAAACTCGCTATAACTATTGGAGTGATCATCAATATGATCTCATTACGGATCAGATTACCGTATCCCAACGGAGGAAGCGAGCCATACTACAGATGACTCCTGATCGACCGGGTTACTACTCCCTCAGACTCAAAGGGTCATACTCTACTCCGACTTGGCTCAAGTCTGAAAGTAGTCGCCAATACGATCAAGCGAACAAACAGTGGATACTCGTTCATGATGACAACTCCAAAAAAAGGATTGTTGAACGATTAAGTCGTGATGGTTATGAGATCATAGACTATACTACAGCAGGCTATGATGACGTACAGTACACCAGAGATTGGGCAAAAAAGAAAAAATACCTTCTGAGGAATTGCCCACAACAGCATGTCTCACGGATAGACAGTTTTCTGAGTATGATGATCAGAGAACGATATAGCTGGAATACGATCAAACAATATTGTTCCGTGCTAAAGAGATACCTATACTACTCTGAGCGGAATAATATTGAGGCACATCTACAAGAAACTATCATCAGCTATATATCCAATATTGCTGAAAGCAATGTCAGTTATCAAGAAATCAATAGACATCAGAGTACGCTGAGGTTATACTTTACGAAAACTGTTCGCGATCCCAAAATAAATTTTGAAGTGATCCCTCGTCCACGCAGACCTAAGTCATTACCCAAAGTCATGAGTAAAGGAGAAGTGATCCAGTTATTTACCCAGGTCAAAAACAGCAAGCATCTTGTGATGCTCTACTTAGCCTATGGAAGTGGATTACGTAGTGGTGAGATCATTAATCTCAAGATTCACGACTTAGATTATGAAAATCAGCGGATATGGGTAAGAGTTGGAAAAGGAAAAAAGGACAGACTTGTCCCCATGCCCCGATCTATTGTAGCGATGATACGGACATACATATTGGAATATAAACCGACCTATTGGCTATTTGAAGGTCAGAAGCCGGCTCAGCCATATAGTCCAACAAGCCTAAGCCTCCTATATAGACGTGCTCGTAAGACAGCAGGATTGCCATCACATTACACGCTCCACTCACTCAGACACAGTTTTGCCACACATCTGATGGACAGTGGCACTGACTTGCGGTTAATTAAGGAACTATTAGGGCATAAGGACATCAAAACAACATTAATCTATACTCATATCACTGATCATACTATGAGAAGAGTACAAAGTCCACTGGACATATTAATGAGTAAAAGTGATCAAAATGATAGGTTTTGATCATATATACACTAGTTGGATACAATTATCAGGAAGGCATTTCTGTCCCCCTGACTAAATGTTATGAAC
>CAZJTO010000118.1:0-7722 GCA_964548935.1 uncultured Saprospiraceae bacterium | reverse complement strand
AAAAATGACTTGAGAGATTGACCAAACATCATTGATGATGACAACAATAGAGCAATGACTAATGTGATTATATTTTTCATGTTATGTGTAATTTCTGTTTAATTATTTAAATCTGTTTAGTGCGGTAAAATGTGAAAATCCTTGTTTTATCGAATTGTGACAATCCATCCTTGACAGCCATTTCGCTGCGATCGATAGATCCATTTAATAAGCCAAGAGCAGTCATCGTGACTTCGAGTGCCTGTTCTGGATTATCCACTACTTTATGGTTACTCGTCTGTGGCATCATGGTAGTTACAGCTACAAACAATACAACAGCTGCAGCAACACCGACCATAGCTCGACGTATCAATGGAATGATCCTAGCAGGTTCTTTTTGGATTTCTATAGGACGTGAAGAATGTCGTTCCTTCTCTTGAGCAAAGTACTCAAACAGTATCCCTTCAGAATTGCCTTCCGACGCTCTCTGACTATAATACTCCTTAAGAGATGCCTCTTCTACAAGAGTCGTTTCAGCAGCCCAGTATTTGTCAAGTAGTTCTTTTGCTTGTATATCGTTCATCGTTCGATATTTGCTAGTTGTTTTCTTAATACTATCCTTGCTCTATGCAGGTATACCTTTACCTTTTCTATAGACAATCCTGTTATGTCCGCAATTTCCTTGTACTTATATCCCTCGATGTCTCTCAGATGAACCACTTGTCTCTGATCATCAGGAAGCTTATTAATTGCTGTTCGTATCTGTTTCATGATGTCATTGCTCTGTATCTGTTCCGCTGGATCCATCGCTGAGTCCTTAAGAGAGTAGTGTTCTTCAACCGACTCATGATGATACTTTTTCTTTCTCAACTTGTCCAGAGCGAGATTGCGTGTAACGGTCATACACCAAGCCTCCTTATTTTCAATTTCTTTAACCTCATCTCGCTTCTTCCAGACTTTTATAAACACTTCCTGAACTACATCTTCTGCTGCCATTTGGTTGCCCAATATGCGCAAGGCATATCGATATAACTTATCTTTAATAGGCATGATGGCTTGCAGCATGTCGTTATTTCTTGAGTATTTGTCAGGTAGACGGATTTCCACTTAGCTTTGTTACAGATTTACATCAAAATTATCAAAGGCATTGGGCATTAAAGTATTGGATAGGCTTTTTCTTAAGGGATTCTTGGGTCCTTACTTGCTATCATTCTTTTTGGTGGTCTTTGTCTTGGTGATGCAAAAGCTTTGGAAAGATATCGAAGATCTTTTGGGTAAAGGTTATGCGATGTTTGACTTTGTCGAATTATTAACTTCTTTCAGTTTGTTAATTGTTCCTCTGGCATTGCCCTTAACGGTATTGTTGTCGAGTGTGATGATTTATGGAGGGATGGCAGAGCGATATGAACTTACTGCCATGAAGAGTTCTGGGGTGTCATTGATGAGGATGTTGGCCCCTGGCTTGGCCGTGGCATTTTTTACGATGTCTTTATCCTTGTTTGCCTCAAATTATATAAAACCTCCAGCAAAAGAGCACTTTGAAAAGAAGTTAAAAGCCATGAAAACCAATCAACTCACCTTTGGTTTTGATGAGAGAGTGTTTAATCGGGAGTTTGATAATTACTCTATTTGGATTGATAAGAAGCTTGATGACGGCCGGACCGTTGAAGGTATAAAAATATATGACCACAATGATCCGGACAACACCATCATCAACTTGATTGCTGCCAAGCGTGGTGAAATGTATACCACTGCTGATCAGAAATATTTGATCATGGAATTAGAGGAAGGATATCAACTTAAAGAAATCCGTTCAGAAGCGGCGATACAGGATGATACTAAGTTTAATCTCCCCGGTAGACCTGTAAGCCGAGTCAACTTCAATGGCTTGAAGAAAGTATTTAAGCTCTCGGAACTGCTGAACCTCAATGTGATTTCCGTATCTGAAAAAAAACTGGATTTCCTTACGTTTTGGCAATTAGAAGAGTTTCAGGACTCCATAGCACAAGAAATGAAATTTAAGAAAGAACGGAGCATGCATTTGTTTGGCCAACTCGTGAAACCTTATGCGCAGATAGCCCAAGATCGTCAGGATAAAGAACTTGAGGAAGAAGGACAGTCCTCTATAAAAGATAGCAAACCCTCCAATCTTGTGGTTGAAAATAAACCAAAGGAGAATCTGATAGCTCAAAAGAAGGAATCTAACGTAACCACTACGGTGAAGTCAACTAAGAAACCACGAATCAGTAGAAGTAGAAGAACGCCAGAACCAGTAATTAATATTGTGGATATATCTCCTGAACACACTACGATATTACAGATGCTGAAGGCAAGTGAGCAGTCCTCTATGTTGGATAAAGCGATTAAAACGGCTAAGGCCCTGCGAGATAATAGTATCAATCGGCATAATGACTATCGGGCTAAACACAAGTATATATCAATTGCTAAGCTCAAGTATCATCAGCAGTTTGCATGGGCTGTAGTATGTCTGTTGTTTCTTTTTATAGGCGGGCCTGCTGGGACTATAGTGCGTAAAGGTGGTTTCGGGCTGCCATTGTTGATTGCAATAGTGTTTTATATCATGTTTATCATGACTTATATCACTGGAGAAAAATTGTTAGGAAGTGATGCGCTAAACGCTGTTCAAGCCGCTTGGCTTCCGGTATTGTTGTTGTTACCTTTTGCCATTATCTTAAGTTATATGGCCTTGCAGGATAAAAGCCATACTAGCTTTAACTTGAACTCCAAATTTGAAGGACTTTTGAATCGCCTTTCCAAATTTAAGCCTCAGAGTCAGAATCAGTAATTTCCTCCTGAGTACTGCGTAATTTTTGTTTGCACAGTTCGATTAGACGCTTTGCCTCCTTTACTTTTTCGGTGAGTTCATCGATGGTGATCTGATCATTCTCAAGATCGTTGATGATTTGGTCAAGCTGCTCCTTAGCCTTACTGTAACTTATTTTTTTAGGCATAATCTATATTACTTTGGCTGTTTTGTTTGAGTCTGCGAATAAGATATCTATCTCCTGTCCTTTCTTGAGATCTTTGGCTCTATATACGGTCTTACCATTGACCTTGATATGGGCAAAACCCCGCTTTAGGATTTTGGATGGATTTAAGCCATCAACTTTTGCTGATATAAGATCCAAACTGTTTTGAGCTTGACTGATCACCTTTCCCACGCCATTTTTAATAAACAGGGTCGCAATATTGAGTGATTGATTCTCTCTATTTATGATTTGATGGATTCGGTGTAATAGACCTTGACTAACAAGTTCTAAAGTGTTCAACTCTGCCTGGAGATATTGATTGGCTTGGGCAGCGATATATTGATACTTGTGGAGTATCTGAGATTCATAGTGAAGCATCTTTTCGATGAGTAGATCAGCTACGGCGGTTGGCGTTTTGACGGACACCTTAGATACAAGATCAACTACACTCTGATCGATTTCGTGTCCTATTCCTATTATGAATGGAATTTGAGATTTAGCGATGGCCACTGCAATATTGAAATTATCAAATGCAGACAGATCGAGCTTACTTCCTCCTCCTCTTATGACGACTACTGCATCATATGTATGATCAGGCTTAGATAGAATCAATTCTATGGCTGATAGGCAATCCCGCTCCACATGTTGACCCTGCATGCCAGATTCATATATGTCGATAGTATATTGATAGCCATATGCATTGGCTTCGAGATGCGCTTTAAAGTCTTTATATCCAGCCGCTCTGGATGACGTGATGAGCGCTACACGTTGTATCACGTCGGGTAGGGTTGTCTCCTTGTTGAGCGTATAGAATCCCTCTTCTTGAAGTCTATTGATAATCTCTTGTCTCTTGAGTTCAATCCTTCCGAAAGTATAATTAGGATCGATATCTTCTACGACGAGTTTAAGTCCATAGCGCTCATGAAAGTCTACCTTACACTTAAACCGAACAGTTCTCCCTTCTTGTAGTAATTCGTGGATGACTGGACCAATCTTACGTTTTATAAACTTAAAACTGCTCTGCCACAGATTAGCCTGTGCATTAGCTGTAACTTGATCTGATTGCTCATCCTTATCAATGAGGTCTATATAATAGTTCCCCCGAGATTCATTGCACTGGCTGATCTCCGCTTCAACCCAGATCGGTTCCTTGAAGTTAAGAGCGATTACACGTCGGATATACTCATTAACCTGATAGAGCGTGAATGACTCCAAGCCCCCTTAAGCCAATACTTCTTTCACGATATCAGCGGCCTCCTGTAATACAACAGCTGATCTTACTTCCAAACCAGAGTTGTCGATTAGCTCTTTGGCAATTTCAGCATTGGTGCCCTGTAGTCGTACTATGATCGGAACACTGATGTTACCCATGTTTTTATAGGCGTCAACAACACCTTGTGCTACTCGATCACATCTCACGATACCACCAAAAATATTGATTAGGATCGCCTTAACATTAGGATCACTGAGTATTATTTTAAATGCATTTTCAACACGTTCGGCATCGGCTGTACCACCTACATCTAAGAAGTTAGCAGGTGATCCACCACTTAGCTTGATGATATCCATTGTCGCCATCGCAAGTCCTGCGCCGTTAACCATACATCCGACGTTTCCATCTAGCTTAACGTAATTTAATCCAAACTCCTTGGCTTCCACTTCGGCAGGATCTTCTTCAGTCACATCACGCATAGCGGCTAATTCAGGATGCCTGAACAAAGCATTGTCATCTACAGTAGTCTTACAATCTACTGCCAAGATTTCATCATCGTTATTCTTTAGACAAGGATTGATTTCTATAAGCGATAAGTCGTTCTTTACAAATGCACCATACAACTTAGATATAAACCTAGTCATCTCCTTAAATGCCTTACCTGATAATCCTAAGTTGAATGCAACCTTACGAGTCTGATAACCTTGCATGCCTAAGGTTGCATCGATGTATTCTTTATGGACTAAGTGCGGCGTATGATCGGCTACCTCCTCGATATTCATGCCTCCCTCAGTACTATAGATGATTACGTTTTGCTTCTTCTCACGATCCATCATAATAGACACGTAGTACTCTTTACAAGCATCAAAATCTGGTGCATAGGAATCTTCTGCAACTAATATCTTTTGGACAAGCTTGCCCGGTCCATCTATGCCTCCGGGTGTCTGAGGAGTCTTGAGCATCATACCCAATATGTTTCCTGCGTGCTCTCTTAATTCAGCCTCATTTTTAGCGAGTTTTACTCCGCCACCTTTTCCACGACCACCAGCATGTATCTGGGCTTTGACCACGACAAACTCTGTTCCCGTGTCTTGTTGTAGTTGTTTAAATGCTTTGACAGCTGCCTCGACAGAGTCTACCACATGTCCACGTTGTATTTTCACTCCGCTAGCTGATAATATTTCTTTCCCTTGATATTCGTGAAGATTCATGCTTACAAATTTTGCGTAAATGTATTGATTTCAGCCATAAAAAAGACCTCATGAACAGATGTTATACGACTTAATACGTTAAATGAGCGCTTATAACATATGTCATTTACATATAATGGATATGTTGCATGCAACATAGATGTTACAACTCTGTTATAATATAACTTTGTATAATTAAAACATAATTACTCAAAAATGAAAGTAACCGTAGTCGGAGCTGGAAATGTGGGCTCCACAGTGGCTAATGTATTAGCACATAAAGATATCGTGAATGAAGTCGTGCTTCTTGATTTGAAAGGCGATATGGCACGAGGAAAAGCATTAGATAGTTGGCAACAAGCACCTATCGATTATTACAGCACTCGTCTGACGGGTACTGACAACTATGACGATACTGCTGGATCAGACATCGTAGTGATCACTGCGGGTATTCCTCGTAGACCGGGAATGAGCAGAGATGACTTGATCTCTACCAACGCTAAAATTGTTACTTCTGTAGTTGGTTCAGTAATATCTAAATCTGATAACCCGATCATTATTATTGTTTCTAATCCTCTTGATGTGATGACCTATGCAGCTCATTCTGCTAGTGGGTTTGATAGCACTAGAGTATTTGGTATGGCTGGTATCTTGGATACGGCAAGATATAGAGCGTTTTTAGCAACAGAGCTAAATGTATCACCAAAAGACATTCAGGCTTTATTATTAGGGGGACATGGAGATACTATGGTGCCATTACCTAGATATACTACAGTAGCAGGTATACCATTGACAGAACTGCTAGCCGCAGACAAGATTGAAGCAATCGTACAACGCACCAAAAAAGGTGGTGGTGAGCTCGTCAAGTTGATGGGTACATCTGCTTGGTATGCTCCAGGTGCAGCAGCAGCTCAGATGGTCGAAGCAATCGTGAAGAATGAAAATAGAATCTATCCTTGCTGTGTGAAGATGGAAGGGCAGTACGGACTCAAGGATGTTTATTTAGGAGTACCAGTGACACTAAATAAGAATGGAATAGGTAAGGTACTAGAAATCGGATTGAATGACGATGAGCTTGCCTTAATGCATCAATCAGCAGATCATGTCAAGAAAGTGATGAACACTTTCGATTCTATGAGCAATTCATAATAAACGAAGATTCGCTGTTTATGCTAGAGTCAAGCGTAATCGCCTTAGATCATATCAAGATTAATAATGGACAGGACCTCTTATCTCTTACAGATGAGGGTCCTGTGCTTTTAGTATTTCTCAGGCGTTTTGGCTGTGTGTTTTGTCAGCAAGCCCTCAAGGAACTCAATACCTTGAGAGAGGGCATAGAAGCTAAAGGCTTTACACTATGTTTCGTTCATATGGCTACTACCGAAGAAGCAGATGATTACTTTACTCAATTTGGATATTCCAACGTGCTCCATATATCCGATCCTATCTGTAAACTCTATGCAGAGTTTGGCCTAATTAAGGGGAAGTTCAATCAGCTCTTTGGCCTGAGAGTTTGGCTCAAAACATTTGAGACAGCTATAAAAGAAAAGAATCAACTTTTCGGTAAGTCGATAGGAGATGGTTTTCAGATGCCTGGGGTTTTTACTTTATACCAAGGAAAAATCACCGACAAGTTTGTTCACAAACTGGCATCAGATAAACCGGATTATCAAAAAATGCTATCTAATAATTATAGTGCTTAAGATTTCGTTATTCTTTTAGACGAGATGTTACTTTCCAAAGGCACTCGCCGTTACTAAATAAAGAACCCTGATATGAAGTCATTATTAAGTATAGTTTCATTTGTCTTGCTCTTAGGATCACTTGTGGCTCAAGACTATTCATTTTGGGCTGATGCGATGGTCAATAGCGACAAGTCAGAACATAGGGTAGAGGCGTCTGGACATTTTATTGCTGCCTTTGAAGCGGAGTTAGATAAAGACAAATCCTTTGATAAAGATTTTGCTGAATTAGAATGGATATCGATTCAGTATCCAGACGATCGATCATTCAGGGTCATTAGCTGGCAGGTAGATCAGGGCAACGGTGACTTTGAATATTACGGATACTACCAAGACGTGGATCGACTTATCGCTTTTGATACGCAATCTGGAGATGATGGGTTGGATGAAGATGCCGAACTTAATGTTGCAGATTGGTCTGGGGCGCTTGTCTATCGAGTCTTGCAAGTAGATGATAATTATATGTTGTGGACTTTTAGGTTTACTGATACATATACCAAGATTAAAACCTGTGAACCTCTTGTAATATCATCAGATGGTGTCACCATTGGTCAAAAAATCTTCCAAGAAGATGAGGGGAGTCCGAATTACAAATATCGCCATGTACT
>CAZJTO010000117.1:0-7747 GCA_964548935.1 uncultured Saprospiraceae bacterium | reverse complement strand
TGTAAACGCCGCCTGGACACTAGCCTTAAAGGAATCACCATCACTCAAGTACAAAGCCCCAGGCTGGCCCGATGCTCCTCCGATATAAAGATCATCTATACCATCACTATTTAAGTCAGCCTGAGCCATAGATGGCCCTAGCGTGGATTGCTTCTGAGGAAGCAGTATCTCGACTTCAAAATCATCATATTCGTTTTCGATATGTTGATAGTTGATGCCTAGTGCTGGCGGTGAAAATCTTTTAAACTTAGTCTTGACTCTCTGTTCAACATATCGCCGTGCAGATTGCTTTGTTATTTTCATCTTCTGATTAGCTCGCACATTGGTTTTAAGAGATCTTGTGCCATCAGCCCAAAACACAACTAAGGAATCTACTTGACCAATCGTGCCTAAACCAAAATGCGCTATCGGCTCTAATGCCGATCTATATCCTCTCGTGACACCAGGCTCATAGGTTATGACCTTACCCTCATCGAAGATTTCTATTTTTTTACAAGTTAGGATGGGTTCCGCAACCTCTACTGTCAAGTAGTTATTGATCTCAGAAGCGTTATTACGGTACATCAATGCTGTTTGATCAATATTATTGACTACGATATCCAAGTCTCCATCTCGATCAAGGTCTGCCAAAGTGGCTCCATTAGAATAGGTTGATTCTGACAGCCCAACTTGGTCTGCGATATCTTTAAATGACATATCGCCAGAGTTTCTATACAGGATGTTCGGTAGTGCCTCAGTAGGCATATCGTCATAGAGTTGTTGCTTTATAGTCTCTGGTACGTTGCCTTGATGATTCTGCCTAGCCTGATTAACCTTTGCCTTAAAATCGTTGTCGAGGGCATACTTGCGATATCCATTGGTGATAAATAAGTCTCTGTGACCATCGAGGTCAAGATCTTCCATCAGAGCGGTCCAACTCCAGTCAGTCTTAGCCACTTGAGCCAGGTGGGCCACGTTATCAAAACGCCCTTGCTCATTATTAAGATGTAGAGAATTGAACATGTATTGATGCGCAAACCCAAAGGCATCTGTTAAAAGATTGAACGATGGCACGTCCATAGAGGCCATTAATGTCTTACTCCGTACATGATCTTGAGATGCCATGTCAAGCACAAATATGTCCTGAGCGCCATCATTGTTGATATCTGCGATATCCACTCCCATTCCAAAAAATGAAGTGTGATTAATATGAGTTTTTATCCGATCACTAAACGATCCGTTCTTCCGGTTGATATAAAGATTATCTGGCAGATAATAATCGTTGGCGATATAGATATCTGGGTAGCCATCCTCATTGATATCACTTATCGCCAATCCAAGTCCAAATGTTGGCTTGGTAATTCCTGCTTCCTTTGACACGTCGACAAACTTGCCTCCATCATTGCGATATAGATGACTGAAGCTCTCATAGTAATCCTTAGGTCTCTCTAGGATACGTCGTTGAAAACTTATGGGATCATAGCCGTGCAACGTACTCTCATTCATAACGATGCAATCCAAGTCGCCATCTCTATCATAATCAAAGAATGCTGACTGCGTACTGATGCCCTGATCGGCTAGTCCGTAAGTCTCTGCTCGCTCTGTGAATGATAAGTCTCCATTATTAATATATAGAAGATTCTTTCTCTTGTCTGACTCGTATGGCCCGCCTTGGGATATATATATGTCTTCATGGCCGTCACCATTAATATCCACTACAGTAACTCCATTAGACCACTGTTTGCCAGCATTAATACCTGAGGTCTCAGTAATGTCCTCAAACACAAAATCTCCTTTGTTGAGATACAATCGGTTCTGAACTTGATTAGCGGTAAACAAGAGATCAGGCAGATCGTCATTGTTAATGTCTATAGTCGCCACACCCGATCCATTGTAGAAATAATCGAAGTCAAAAAGGTTAGACTTCGTACCTACATCATGGGTCAAGTCGTTGCTAAATGTCACATTGGAATGATGAGATTCAATTTTCTCAAAAGTCCAGTTTTTTTCTTCTATCGATTCATTGCAAGCACAGAGTAAAGATATCGAGAAAACCCAGAAAGTATTTTTGTAGGAAAAAACCATCGTAATGTGTTCTCAGGGCAAGATAACAGTCAAATGGTATACTTTCATAAAAGTGAAATCATCATAATAAAAAAGAGCCTGCCTTTGATATCAAAGGCAGGCTCTTTTGTTAAATATTTTACTAATACGTCTACAGATTATCTGGACAGAAGTCCAATAATTCAGTAGCTACTGGTGGATTAGGACCAGCAGAAGAAACTACATTTCCATTGGCCGAAGTAACTGAGAATATTACTTCTTCATCAAATGCCCCAGACGAATACGTAATAGAAATGGTCTGTGTTCCTTGTGGTACTACAAAATCAAAAGTTTGCATAGTCGGACCACCGTCATCTAAGTTAGCTATCGGAGATATAGCTTGTCCGTCCAGCACTACATTGAGTGCTCCTCCATTCCATCCATCTCCAAATGTATCATCAGTTTCCACGATCCATGTACCAGCTGTTGGCTGAGATGGGGCGCAAACGACGTTCACATTATATAAAAATGGAGAATTGAAGAAAGAGCCCGTGATAGTTCCAGAGTTATCAGCAACAGAGAAAGATCTGCCATCTGTTAGTACAACTTCAAATCTGACTCTAAATCTATCTCCTCCTAAGCCTATTTGCTCGTTAGCCAAACCCAAACTACTCTGCATTTCTTGAGCCGAAATTGCATAAGATACTTGAGGAAAGCCTCTTGAACCCTGAGTAAAAGCTGAAGCAGGAATGGATTCGAGTAATGCTTCGGGTCTACTGTTATCTACATCATCATCAGTATTGTCATCGTATGATACAAACACATTCATGACGTCTAAAAGATTTCCGTCCTCATTATCTTGGTATTCCAAAACAACTGAAAACTCCTCTCCTGGCTCTAGTACATTCGTAGCACTGTTAATTGCTACTGCGTTAGAGACCAAATCCAAGGTTCTTAGAATTGCGCCACGAGTAACATTATCATTGATCGCGTCAACGACCTCGTCACTATCTGAACAAGACATACTGAACATCAGAAATAGTCCAATTATACCCACATATTTATTATTAAGAATTTTCATGCTTATAAATTTTAGTTAGCTGGAGGAAATACTGGACTACCTGGGTTCGTATCCCAAAATACTTGAGTAGTCAAGTCTGTTCTTTGAGTAATATTCTGATTATTCACTACTTCTGCCTGAGGAATAAGTAATGTTCTCGGGAACGGTCCTGGATCTGGCTCCCAATTAGGTAACACAGTCGTAGGATATCCCGTGAGCCTATAGTAATTATAGGCTTCTGTTGCTCCTCCAAAAAGTGAGATAAAATATTGCTCAGCAAAAATATTCTCTTGTTCCTCTCCTGATGCATTTGCAAAGGCACTAACTACATTATCAATGTATCCAGATACATCCGCTGCTGACGGCGCTAATGAAAGGTCTGCAGCTCCATCAAGAGCCCCAAATGACATCACTTTTGCAATAGACTTCTCCATGCCAGAACGCAAAGCTGCAGCTCTATCGGCAACACTATTAGACATTATAGCAATCCAAAAATCAACCGAAGACGACAAAAGTATAGGCTCTATACCAGCTCCTCCACCTCCGAGGCCGAGTCCTACTATACCAAAGCTATTATCATCAAATCTTCCTGCTGCAGGATAAACTCCCACTGCTGTCCGTTGGAAACCATCCGGTGGTATACCTTCGTCATTTCCATGTGATCGTCCCCAATATCCACTATTAGCACTACAGTAGACAAATCCCTCATAGTGATCTGGTGGAATAACAAGAGAGCATGCTAGAGTCTCCTCATCTGCGTCCACAGGAAGACCAGCTAAATCCAAACCTCCTGGTGTTGCATTCTGCTGTCTGTAGAAGTAATATCTTCTTCTTGGATCGTCAATCTCCAACATCGTAGTCATTAACCAATTTGACTGATAAATATTAGCTCCTGATGGATCATAGTCAGCCGCAAAATCGGGATGACGGTTATCTGGTTGCAATTCACTCGTCCCGAACTGAAATTGAAAATCATCGGCGGCACTTTGAATAAAATTACCCCCACTAATGATTTGATTGAATCCAGCTTGATTGCCTGTTAGGACAAAACTTCTCAATCGAATACTATTGATTAGACGAATCCATTGAGCGCTATTCCCTCCATAAAAAAGATCTTGGACCCCAACTGTTGATGGATCCGTGCTAAAAAGGCTTTCCGCATTATCCAATATACTCAACGCTTCATTATAGACAGAAGCCCCATCATCCAACAATGGCGATGGAAACTCCCCTGAATTACCAGCTTGAGAAAAAGCGGCTACACCTAAAAAGTCTACCAACTGAAGGAGAGAATAGGCGTATAAAGTTTGCGCAACACCCACGTGGAATGATAAATCCACTGTTCCCGTTTCATTTGCCATTTCTAAGGCTTGCAAGTTCGTCAAAATCCCTACGGCCACGCCGTTGGCATCTGAATCACCAATCACTGTAGTTCCACTACTATAGGTTCTTCTCCATACAGCATCAAGTGTACTACCTGGGAGTTGATTGAAATAATCTCTTCCAAAAAAGTAATCAATTCTAGTGAGCTGAGCAGCTATATCACTCAAAGCTCCTTGATTGCCAGCAAAAGCAATCTGTACAGCGTTAAGTAAAAGATTAGGATCCGAAGCATCAGCGGCCAAATCATTTGGGCTCACACGCAAATCCAGTTCTGTCTGATCACATGCGCTCACCAGAAGTAGGCAAAACGCAAATGACCATATTAATTTATAATCAAAGTTCATAGTCAGATTTTAAGTTGAATGATAATTAAAATGTTGTTTTAACACTAAATCCGTAACGTCTCGAACTTGGTCCATTTAAGAAATCAAATCCTCTTCCGTTACCAATTCCAACACCTTGTACATTGGGATCAAAGTTTGCTCCATCAGGAGTATTATAAGCATCAAACCATAAGTTAAATCCTTGTAAACTTATCGACACATTACCAAATGGAGTCTTATCCAATATTCTTGACGGCAATGAATAAGACAATGATACTTCCTGTAATCTGAGTACTGAAGCATCGTAGATACGTGTTTCTGTAGGTCCAAATAGTAAATTGTTAAAAAAGAACGTCGAATTATTTAACTGAGTAGTATTAGGCGCACCTTCTGCAGTCACACCCGGCAGTATGAAGGTAGCCAGTCTATCTTCGGTTTCGACAATTAAACCTCTACCAAGTAGTGTCGCGACAGTACTTGAAAGTATATCTCCACCCTTAGTATGACTAATTTGGAATCCAAAAGAGAAATTTTTATAGTTTAAGCTATTGATGAAGTTCATTGTATAATCAGGAACTGCATCTCCAATAATTGGAACATCACCATTCTCGTCTTGCTCAGCAACAACATAAACACCTGCAGAATTGACTACAAACTCACCATTCGCATCTCTCTGTATTTGAGTACCTACAATAGTTCCTAATGATTCGCCTTCTATAGCTGCATTTGATCCTCTGAACAGGCCACCGCCTTCTGCCAATGAACCAGCAAAAGCGATGAAATCTTCGTCTAATTCTGTAACCGTCTCATTGTTGGTGAAAAAGTTTACAGAAGAATTCCAAGTGAAATTATCGTTTTTGATTATATCAAATCCTAGTGTGGCTTCAAATCCATTATTTTGGATTTCTCCAACATTATTCTGAGTGAAAGAGAATCCCGTAGATGGCGGTAACGGCTGAGTAACAATAAGATCACTCGTTGATCTACGGAAATAAGTTAAATCTATAGTTCCTCTAAAATTGAAAAATCTCGCCTCCGCACCAAATTCTATTTCAGTGAGTAACTCTGGCTCTAAATCTGGGTTGGCTCTAAAGTTATCTATCTGATTCGTGGTGACAGAACCACCTGAAAGATCCGTAAATACATTCGTATTTTGCTCAACGACCCCGACTGTCGGGAATGGATTAGCTGTATCAAAGTTAGCTGATGTTCCAACGCCCGCTCTTATCTTTAAAAAGTTTAGACCCTTAGCAGTCTTTAATCCTTCAAAAACATTGGTAGGCAAGAAAGAAACACTTGCACCAGGGTATGTAATTGAATTATTGTCACTTGAGAAGTTAGACACCCAGTCTTTTCTCGCTGACAAATTGAGATATAAGAAATCCTTGTAATCTAAAGTTGCTTGTCCGAGTAAGCCAAGAATGTTTCTAGTTCGAGAGAATTGAATTGGTGCTTGTGTCTGAAAATTGAAATGTCTAAGTACACCAAACACTATTTGTCCACGACTTGAGACTCCACTTTGATCAAATTCATCTTGTCTGGCTGTAGCGCCCACTGTGAACGCAAGACCAAGATCATCACTTAAACGGAACTCACCATCTATCGAAGCTAGATGATCCCAGATCAAATTGTTGTTATCATATGTATCTAGGAAGCCAAATATCGCATCCGTAAAATTAACTCCTCCTCTATTAGAGCTGTTGTTATTGCGCTCGTTATAAAAATCAATACCTGTACGCCAGTTAGCAGAAATGTTTTGTGTCAAATCATATCCTACAGCTAAATTGAAATTGAATCTATGTGTCAACTGGTTCAACACTACATTTTGAGCTGTCCAGCGTGGGTTAATGATATCATTTCCATTTCGATAGTAGATACTTCCTCTAGTAACAGGATCCTCAAAAGGGAGGTTAGTTAAATCGACGCTACGAGGTGTAAAGAATACATTTCCATAAATAGATAAACCATCTGTTCCGTTTCCTCTACTTGAGGCAATGGGTGGAGTCACATAATCTGTACGAGCAAAATTCATCGTTCCAGAGATATTGAACTTATTTGAAAGTTGAGTCTTACCCCCAATCGAAACATTAAATCGCTCTAATTCATTTCCAGGGGTGAATCCTTCATCTCTTAAAAAGCTAGCATTCGCATTATATACAGTATTGCCCTTATCGTTACTTCCTGTAATGTTGAGAGAAGTATTTGTAACCGTTCCTGTATTGAAAAACTCCTCTACTGAATTATACGGTATCCACTCATATCGTTCATTTGCAAATTGTTGAGCTAACTCGCTTGTGCCCGTATTGGGCCCATTAGGATTCAAAAATGCTGAATTTGCATATGGGTGAAGTAGCGTACCATTTTCATCAATTGCAGGTTGAGCTCCCCATCCTGCAACACCACCTTCATCAAAACTTGGCCCCCAATTACTAAAGAACCATCCAAAGCTCTGATCAAATCCATTTCCAAACTGATCTTGGTAATCTGGTAATGATGCTATCTCATTGATGAAAAAAGACTGGTTTAGTGTAATTTCTGTCTTTTTGTTGCCAACTTCAGAAGCTCCAGCTTTAGTTGTAATTAATACAACACCGTTACGACCTTGTGTTCCGTAAAGAGTTGCCGCAGATAGTCCTTTTAATATTTCTATGCTTTCAATATTGTTCGGGTCTAAATCTAAAAATCGAGAACCCGCTGTTGATCCAGAAATAAAGTTCCCATCTGCGCCATTGATACCACCATTAGTATCATTGCTAAATGGCACACCATCGACAATAAAGAGCGCTTGATTTGTTCCACTAAACGAACTCAACCCTCTAATCGTTACGTTAGTAGCTGATCCAGACGCACCTCCCGCTGAGGTAATCTGAACGCCCGCAGCTTTTCCAGAAAGAATCCTTGCGACGTCTCCTTCTGCTCTCTGCTCCAACTGATCGTTTTTGACAGATGAAACGGCATA
>CAZJTO010000116.1:5756-7762 GCA_964548935.1 uncultured Saprospiraceae bacterium | reverse complement strand
CAAAGGAGAAAGAAGTGATCAATCTTGCTGTCAGTGAGATCAATCAGTGCCACTATTGCCTATCAGCACATACAGCTATTGCAGGCATGAACGGATTTTCAGCAGAGCAAATTATTAACTTAAGAGGAGGCAAGGCGCCATTTGATGCGAAGTTAGATGCCCTTGCTAAGCTTGGAAGAAACATGGCTGAAAATAGAGGTGCAACGAGCCCAGCCGTTATTGAAAACTTCTTTGCGGCAGGATGGACAAAAGAAAACCTGATAGATGCTGTAAATCTTGTTGGAGAGATTACAATTACGAATTATCTACATGGTACTACTAAAGTTCCTATTGATTTTCCAGTAGCTCCGGCATTATAGTCGAGTACTCAGGAAGTCAGTTTATGCAGGTACAACCCAAGTTGTGCCTGCATTTTTTTTTGTTATAAATCGATTTAACTCCTCGCCACTGCCGTCACTCATGATCCTGATGACAACCCATCCCTCTTTACTCCATGTATCAATCCCCTGACGAGGTTTAATTATATTAGACGATCTATCCATAATCGTCTCTATGAATAAAAAAAGAAGACTCGGAATTCTCATCAGCCTCGTTGGAATTGCCTTGATGGGCTATTCGGCAGGCGTCAATGACAAACTAGGCTCCTACGACGATAATAGGCTTATGTGGATCGGATTGGTGATTGTATTTGTCGGATTATTCATATCAACAACGGTTAAAAAGGAAAAGGTCGATTAATAGCTCATCCTCCTCAGCAGAGACTCGACGTAATAATAGTCTGCATATACAATCGGCACATCTACCTCAAATTCTCCAGGCACGCTGCCCGTACTATGATCCAGTAGGAATGGGGCAACGTCTGACTGATAGTGTTCTCTTGCCAAAGATCGATGGATCTGATCAACCCAGCCTATATAGTCATTGGCACGGCCTGGATCAAACTGCGCCAACTCAACTAAAGCTGATGCCGCCACTGTAGCAGCAGACACATCACGGGGCTCATCAGGAATATTCGGCGCGTCAAAATCCCAATATGGAATCATATCCACTGGCAGACGTGGATGGGTAAAGAAGAACTGGGCGATCTCCTTAGCACGGTTCAAAAATCGCTCATCAGCTGTCCATCTATACGCCATGGTAAAACCATACAATCCCCATGCTTGTCCACGAGACCATGAAGACTCACTGCCAAATCCTTGATGAGTAACTTTCTGCAGGACGCCCCCGGTGATCGTATCAAATACCACCACATGATAGGAACTAAGATCATCTCTAAAGTGATTGTCCAATGTCGTCAATGCATGCTGATAGGCGATGTCATGAAAGGTCGAATCTCCGGTCAACCGAGTTGCCTCAAAGAGCATGTCAAGATTCATCATATTATCAATGATGACTGGAAACTGCCAGATATCAGCATTGAAGTCCCACGATCGGATAGAGCCCACCGTCTCATTATAACGCTCTATGAGTGTGCGGGAGGCTTGTACAACCACATCTTGGTATGCTTGTGAACCATTGAGTGGGTAGCCCTTGCCAAAACTACAGTAGAGCTTAAAGCCCAAATCATGGGTATGGTCATCCCACTTTTCTTTTTCTACATAGGAAGTCCAGGTCTCTGCCGCTGATTTAATCTGAGGATCCTTGCTATGTCCATACAGTTGCCATAAGGTTCCTGGCAGAAAGCCACTCGTCCAAGATCGTGAAGGCGTAGCAATCATAGTATCGTTAGACTCAAGTGCTCGTGGGATCTGAGTAGAATCTGGCGTCATCTCGCCGAGATATGCTACCATTCTATCGGATAATAAATCTAATTGTATTGAGGATGACGGTCCTTCTTCTCGGGTCGTAGTTGCTGAACGATCAAGACAACTTGAACTTACTAAAACGAATAGTATATATATGGATAATCGAATCATACTAAAAAGTAGGAAATTCTTACTGAACGAAATCAAAACTATAGTTTTTTTCACCTTCATGATGGTTACCTTAGTCAAGGTCTTTTCATC
>CAZJTO010000116.1:0-5656 GCA_964548935.1 uncultured Saprospiraceae bacterium | reverse complement strand
TGCCCCGCATCTAATAGATGAATATCTTCCTTCGATAATTGAAGATTGCTCAGCGCCTGCTCCTCGTTCCCCTCCCAACGGAGTATTTGATCATGTTTCCCCCAGATAACAGTAACATCAATATCAAGAGATTTGTGTAAGGCTGTGTAATCCGGAATCCTATGGCATGTCTGAGTGAAAAAATAATAGATAGCCGCCGTGGACTGATTGCGAAAAGGACGCTTATAACCGATAAGAACCTCTGGAGTAATGACTTTTTTATGTTCTACGCCATTCTTAAAAGTTGGGTTGATGACGATGAACTGACTCCAAGGCTTAGCATATAAGCCAACATAGCACTTTGCAATAAACCCCTCATCAAATCTCATTGGTGGCTTGAAACCTTCTTCATATACTAGCGTATTCAGCATGAACAAATGATTCACCCTACTTGCGTCTATTCGAAGCATCTCCCACGTCCAAAGGCCTCCACCATCATGAAATACTTGCGCCCAAGTGTCGATAGCGAGCTCGGACATTAATGACAATAAGCGCTTACCCATCTTTTCTGGTGTATATAACTCCGGGTCCTCAGGCTTATCACTTTGACCATACCCCAACATATCAGGACAAATAACACGAAACCCTTGCTCGGTTAGCATAGGAATGATATGACGATATAACCACGACGAGGAGGGCACTCCATGTACTAATAAAATAGCGGGGCCAGATCCCTCATCAATATAAGCCATGTTTCCATCAGCCAACTTAAGGTGGCGAAATTTAGAGATATGGTCATCGTAAGTCATGATAGCTGAGATTCCTAAGGTTTTGAGAATTTCAATGTACTGATCTCAACTCTTAAATCATCAAACGAGGGTAAAGTTTGAGATAAAAGAGCTGAAATAATCTCAAGTAAACTACCATATCAAGCATTTTTTTCGTTCTATAGCGCCCTGATGAATAAACTCATAGCCACACAACTCAATCTACCACAACGTGCCGTTGATCAAGTTCTAAGCTTACTTAATGAGGGGGCGACAGTGCCGTTCATCGCAAGATATCGCAAGGAGCGTACAGGAGGCTTAGACGAAGTGCAAATCTTGGATATTGCCAAAGCACAAGAACAGTTCAACAAGCTATCGAAGCGCAAGGAAACGATCATCGCAACGATCAAAGAACAAGGGAAACTGACCGATCAACTGCTCCACAAGATCCAAGATTGCTGGGATTCGACCATCCTAGAAGATATTTACTTACCATACAAAAAAAGTAGAAAGACCAGAGCCGATATCGCCCGTGAACTCGGGTTGGAGCCACTGGCCAAGATCATCTCTGCACAGCGCAGCAGCAACCTAAAGAGCGAAGCTAAAAGATACTGCCGTGGCAAAGTTAAAACTACTGATGAAGCGCTTGCTGGTGCTCGAGATATCATCGCACAATGGATCAATGAAGATACCCGAGTCAGACAAGGCCTGAGAAATTCATATGAGCGCTATGCCTCCATAGAATCCAAAGTCGTGACGAAGAAGAAAGATCAGGCCGACAAGTATAAAGCCTATCATGACTACTCAGGGGCTCTCAGCAAGACGCCCTCGCATCGACTCCTTGCCATGTATCGGGGAGAAAAGGAAGGCCTACTCAAGGTGAGCATCACCATAGATGCCGACAGGGCTCATGATCGTATCAGCAGGTCGTACATCAGATCTAATGGCGCCTGTGCGGATCAACTTGACATGGTCATAGCAGATGCCCTCAAGCGCTTATTGCTACCGTCACTGGAAAACGAGTGGAAAAAGAAATCCAAAGAGAAAGCCGACCAAGAAGCCATCAAGGTGTTTAGCAATAACCTCAGTCAGCTACTCTTAGCTGCACCATTAGGTGAAGTGGCTGTATTGGCACTTGACCCAGGGTTTAGGACGGGATGTAAGCTCGTAGTCTTAGATCAGCATGGTAATCTCCTACATAACACAACGATCTATCCACACCCTCCGATGAGCAAGGTGGATGCAGCAGCACATACCGTCAACTCACTGGTACATCAATACGACGTCAGACATATCGCAGTCGGCAATGGAACCGCTGGACGAGAGACCATGAGCTTCGTCCAAGACTTAGGTCTCAACATTGAAGCTTATATGGTCAATGAGAGTGGTGCCTCAATTTATTCTGCTTCAGAAGTCGCTCGTGAAGAATTTCCAGATCACGACGTAACCGTACGTGGAGCCGTCAGCATAGGGCGACGACTGATGGATCCACTGGCAGAATTGGTTAAGATCGAGGCGAAGTCGATCGGTGTCGGTCAATATCAACATGACGTAAATCAGACCATGCTCCACGAGAGCCTCGGCAATACGGTTGTCTCAGCTGTAAATACCGTAGGAATCAACCTCAACACAGCTAGCAAATATCTATTGCAATATGTCTCCGGCATCGGCCCTACCCTCGCTCAAAACATTGTGAATTATAGAAGCGAGATCGGAGGGTTTACAAGTCGAAAGGAATTGAACAAAGTGCCTCGTATGGGCAAGAAGGCCTATGAACAGGCTGCGGGATTCCTCCGAATCAAAGACGGCGGCGAACTACTGGACAACACAGCCATTCATCCAGAACGATATAGCCTCGTCAAGAAGATCCTCAAGGACAATAGGCTCAGTGACTTAGACGGTATCCAACAGCAGTTTGAACAAGAGACCATTGACCTAACTAAATATGTCTCCGATGACATCGGCATGCCTACGCTCAAAGACATCGCCAGCGAACTTGCCAAACCCGGCCTCGATCCTCGTGGCGAAGCAACTACTGTCGAGTTCTCTTCCAAGATCAGGAGTATCGAAGATGTAGAGATCGGCGCAATCTTAACCGGCATCGTCAATAACCTGACGAAGTTTGGAGCCTTTGTGGATATCGGCATCAAAGAGTCTGGACTGATCCACATCTCTCAGATCACCGATCGATTTATCTCTGATCCGAGTGAGGTGCTACGACTATCCCAGCAAGTAGAGGTAAAAGTGATGGACGTAGATGTTAATCGCAAGCGTATCTCACTAACCATGAAATTCTGATCCATGCATCCGAACAATAAATATCAAGGCAGCTATGACTTTGGAGAGTTAGCCCAGTCGACCCCTGAGCTCAGCGACCATCTCGTGCTTAATCCCCGTGGGCAGCAGACCATTACGTTTTCTAATCCTGCCAGCGTAAAACTCCTGAATCAAGCCCTCCTCAAGAGCTATTATAACATCAATTACTGGGAGATACCAGAAGGATACTTAGTGCCCCCTATCCCGAGTAGATCCGACTATATCCATCACATAGCGGAGCTCGTATCTCAGCAGGATCAGGTAAGGATGCTGGACATCGGAACTGGAGCGAACCTAATCTATCCAATCGTTGCGGTAAGCGCCTATCGTTGGTCTGTGGTCGGGAGTGATATAGATACCGTGGCCCTGTCAAATGCTCAGACCATCATTGATCAAAATGACATACTCCAAGGTAAATGCGAACTCATACATCAGCCCAACCGACAGCACATCCTAAAAGGACTCTTAAGCCCTAATGACCATTTTGATATCATCGTCTGTAATCCGCCATTTCATGCGTCCGCAGAGCAAGCTCATAAAGTCGCCTCTCGTAAGCGTAGAAACCTAAAGTATCAGAAGGGTAACAACACCTTGAACTTTGGTGGACAGTCCAATGAGCTGTGGTGTCCAGGCGGTGAGATCCAATTCATCAAGACGATGATCCATGAGACCAAAGACCATGCATCCCAATGTGGATGGTGCACCACCCTTGTCAGCAGTCATAGACTCTTAGAGTCTCTGGAACAACTACTCATGAAGCTCAATGCATCCGAGATCCGCATCATTGATATGCAGCACGGTAACAAGAGCAGTCAGCTGTTATGTTGGAGGTTTAGATGAGTTAAGTTCTATTTTAAACTAACCTGTATTTACAAGGAGCTCAAGACGAATTTGAGTAAGGGAATATCTATAGAGGAATTTGCCTTTAAGTATCCAAGGAGACAGGAGTCAAATTAGAATAATGTTTGCATATAGAAACAAATTAGTTATTTTTGTTTGTATATAGAAACGTTATGAAATCAAAAAAGTCTACTTTATTACCAAAAGAACGCCAAATTTTATTGGAATTGGGTGAAAACATAAAGCTTGCCCGCCTAAGACGGCGATTGACAACAGAGCAATTATCAGCAAGATCAAACATCGGTCGATCGACTTTGTGGCATGTAGAGAAAGGGAGTGATCATATTAGTATAGGTATCTACTTACAAGTATTGTCAGCGCTTGGACTAGCAGATGATCTAAAACAAATTGCAAGAGATGACACTTTGGGACGAAAGCTCCAGGATGCCAAACTGAAAACAGCTAAACGCATTAAGAAATCGTAGTGAAAGAATTTTTTGTACATGCAGATTGGATGGAATTAGGTGGACCCCACCTGATGGGATCGCTTAAGATAGAACTGCTGAGAGGAAAGGAGGTTTTTTCATTTGAATACCACAAGGAATGGCTCCAAAGTGGGAAAGCACAGGAATTAGACCCTGATCTAAAGCTCTTTACAGGTCCACAATACTTGACCGATGAAAAGCCCAATTTTGGCCTCTTTCTCGATTCATCACCTGATAGATGGGGACGCGTTTTGATGAAAAGAGTTGAAGCAATCAAAGCAAGAGAAGAAGAAAGAAAACCAAAGCAATTATTTGAATCTGATTTTTTACTCGGAATCAATGATGAAACAAGAATGGGTGCGCTGCGATTCAGCTTAGATGAAGGTGGAGAATTTCTAAATGAAAATGTGGAAATGCCTACACCTCCTCTGAGTACTCTCAGAGAACTCGAACAAGCCAGCCTCCGATACGAAGAAGATGCTTTCATAGATGACCCAAAAGCAAAGGAATGGTTGAGACTACTGACGGCTCCAGGTTCTTCGCTAGGCGGGGCAAGACCTAAGGCAAATGTACTCGATCCAGAAGGTCATCTGTTGATTGCAAAATTTCCAAGTAAAAAAGACGAAAGAGATAGTGGGGCATGGGAGTTTATCTGCTATCGGATGGCAACTGACTTTGGAATCAGAATGGCCCCATGTAGAGCCGAGATTTACTCCCGAGATCAACATACCTTTCTAACCAATCGCTTTGATCGATCGAGCAAGGATCGGGTCCATTTTGCCTCTGCAATGACACTATTGGGATACAAAGACGGACACAATCATACAGAAGGCGGATCTTATCTTGAACTTATAGAGCTGATAGAACAATATGGAGCAGACCCAACAGTCGATATTAGAGAACTGTGGAAGCGGATCGTCTTTTCCGTTGCCGTTTCCAATACAGATGATCACCTTCGCAATCATGGATTCTTGCTTGTGCCTAAAGAAGGATGGAAGCTGAGTCCTGCTTATGATATCAATCCAATGCCTGACGGTTATGGCTTGAGTCTCAATATTGATGAAGATGACAACAGCCTCAGTTTTGACCTTTGTATGGAAGTATGTCCCTACTTCAGATGGAAGGAGCAAGAAGCCAACGAAGAGATCGTACGAATGAAAAAGATTCGAAAGGCTTGGTCAGCTCACGCAAAACAAATGAAGATTAGCAGGGGGGAAATAGAATCTGTGAGACCTGCCTTTGAAAAAGCAGTCTGACAATGAATAAAAT
>CAZJTO010000115.1:0-7770 GCA_964548935.1 uncultured Saprospiraceae bacterium | reverse complement strand
AGCTTTTTGAAATCCACTGTCTCTTGGACTTCAACTCGTTTTGTGATTTCTACTGGCACTTCTCTTAAGACCGTTTGATCTTTAGATGTACTGGCTTTTTTTACTGCTGATTTTTGACTCTTGAGATGTTGTTTTTCTAATTTTTTGTATTTGTCTTTGACCTTAAGATGTTTCTTTTTGAGAGCATTCAGCTCTTCATTCAATCGGTCTACTTCGGCTAACGAGGCAAGGTTGTCACTATTGTCGGTGGCTTTAAGACTTTCGACGTGTTGCTTCAAAACACTATTTTCTTCTTGTAATGTATCCAATTGCTTATGTAAAGTAGACTCACTTTGTTTCCACTTCTTTTGAAGCTCCTCTTTTTCAGTATGATTTGTTCTCTTTAATCCTGTTAGCTCGTTTTGGAGGCTTTCAACTTTGGCATCATCTTCATTCTTGGTCTTGACATGATCAGCAGTAAGCTTATTGATCATAGCACTTGTGGACTCCTGAGATGCATGCAACTCACTCAATTTACGCTTGGCAAAGTAATCTCGCAGTAGCCAACCAAATAAACCTGCAAGTAAAGAGCCCAGTGGGTATATAAACCATGAACTACATATAATATCCATTTCTAATATATTTTTGTGACAAAAAAAATTCGATTAGACTGATCTCGCTTGTGATGATGAATATAAGGGTAAGTATCAATTAACACCTAAGATGATGTTCAATTATAATATGGCGTAATCGCACTAATAGGCGTAATTTTCGGGCATGGCAGAAACTACATTTTGGACAGGATCAGATCAATATTTATGTGATCGTGAGTTAGCACAGGCGTTTCATATGGCAAGAGTATTGGGTATGCCTCTTTTGATTGAGGGGGAACCAGGTACAGGCAAGACGGAACTGCCCCTCCAATATGCCAGCAATATGGACCTTGATCTACACGTATATCCAGTAGGCTCTAAGAGTACAGTAGATCAATTCGTTGCTAAGTTTGATCATGTGAAATATCTACGAGATAGCCAGATCGAAGTGCTTAACGCACAACGAGAGGAGAAAGGGCTGGACACCAAATTGAGCACCGGAGGTCGCAGTACAGAAGTGCTTGATGACTATGTATTATTGGGCCCAGCAGCCAAGGCATACAGCAGTCCTCACTCGGTATTGTTGATCGATGAGATTGACAAAGCACCCAGGGAATTCCCCAATGACTTGCTTTATGCACTGAGTCATCGCAAGTTTGTGATGCCAGAGTCTGGCAAAGTTGTCGAGGTCAGTGAAGAGAATATGCCAGCAATAGTGATTACAAGTAATCGTGAGCAAGAGCTTCCTACTGCATTTAAAGGCAGATGTATCTATCACTATATCTCATTTCCTAATGCAGACATCATGAGAGAGATCGTAGCTAAGCATTACCCTTCGGCGGATGATGAAGTAGTTGCTAAGTCCATCGAGATGTTCTATCAACTGAGACAACTGGGGCTTGAGCGAGCGCCGTCGACAAGAGAGCTTCTTAACTGGCTCAAATATTTACAGACATTTGCCAAAAAAGATACGATCAAAAAGATTCAAGAATTGGATGGCTTAGGAGCTCTGGTGAAGACACAAGATGATGTCAAGCGCGTCAAACGGAATATGGACATGGGTAGCACACCCGGGGCCGCACAGAGGTTTCATTAATATAATAGCCAACAACATGTTTGAGAGTTTTCCAGAAGTCTGTCGTAGTTATGGTATTCAAGCTGATGTCAGATCGTTGCTGTTACTACGCAAAGCAATGGATAAACGTCTGGTCAACACAATTGGAGATATGTATGCCCTATTTAAGGGCGCCCTGGTAAAAGACCCCACCCATGTTGGTCCATATACTCAAGCATTTTATCAGTATTTCATCGGCGTAGACGTCAAGCCTGGCGAGAGACTCAGCAACGCCATAGAACGATCCGAAACATTTAAAGATTGGCTTGATGACTTCATTAAAGCTGACGAAGAGCGTGTCCATATGGACATGGACGATATCATCGAAAAGTTTCTTGACGAGGTTCATATGACCAGCTATGATATTAAGAAAGTTATCGACGGCGAGGAAATCCTCAATAAGGACGACCCGTCCAGAAAAGACAGCGATAGTGGTGCTGGAGACGATGACGCAAATGCCCAACGCCTGATTGACAAAGCCGCTGATTATCGATTCGTAGATCTCGAAGAGCTGCGAAAACGGATGGAAAAGGTCATGGATCAACAAAAATTTAAACATTCAGGAGGTTCGCACTGGATTGGCACTGGAGGCAACTCGCCCTATGGCAATGGAGGTGCGGCACTGGGAGGAATCCGTGTAGGTGGCTCAGGTGGTGGCCGGATGGCGAGACAAGTATTTGATGATCCTCAATATTATCCCGTTGACGTAGATGCGAATATCAATGATGACAACATTGACGCAACCCTTGCCAGTCTAAAGGGTGTACTCGAGGAAACGAATGAGCTATTTCTTGACATACCTCTGACTATCAAAACTGGGGTAAAGGAAGGTGGTCTTTTTCTGCCGATAGAGCTGGAAAAAACAAACGATAAACTTCAAGTGATCCTTCTGATCGACAATGGTGGATACTCCATGGATTATTATATCCGCCCCGTACAAGCTCTATTCAAAAAGATGAAGACCAGATATGCTCATGATCTGGAGACATACTATTTCCACAATACGATATACAAATACGTGTACGAAGATGAGCGTCGTACTAATCCGATTCCTATCGAGCGCGTCTTAAATAAAGATCCTAACTATAGGGTATTCGTCATAGGAGATGCTGCCATGGCACCTTATGAATTGCATGAAGGCAGTGTGATAGCCTGGGGGAGGTTTTCAGAAAAATTCAAAAAGATCTGCTGGTTAAATCCAGTTTCTGAAAAGCACTGGAGCATTACCTTCACAACTACTATTCTAAAGAGGATAATCCCCATGTATACTATGACTCCTCGAGGTTTGGAAAAAGCGATTAGAGAGATGAACAAGAAGAAAAACAAGATTTAACATCTTAAATTATTAGCAATAGTTCAAGCTATCCTGTGACCATACCTTTAACAAGGAGTTAATAACAGCTCAGATACGTGTGTATCAACCATATCTAACTGATATTTGCACATATGAAATTATTTTGCCTGGCGATCGGGCTGTTGTTATCTCATCTTGCGCAGAGCCAATGGGATCAATATATGGCACAGTGGGAAGACAAGCCAGGGTCCATGCTAGTGGACCTAAGCTACAAGGAGATGATAGACTCGATACAACTACCCTACTTGTTGGGCGTTGGGCATCAATTCACCCCGTGTTCTTCAGATGGCTTTCCAGATACCACAGTTTATGAGCGTCTCTATAAATTATCTGATAAGCTGTTCAACTATATGGATATTCAAGCCACTTGTAAATTAGTAGGCACCTTCACCCATAATTGTACACAAGTAGATTATTATTACCTCAAGGATTCTGTCGGGATTCGACGGTTTTTGAATAACTATTTTGCCAATGAAAATAGTGGGTACTCTCCAATAGTTTCTATATCACATGACCCCAAAAATGAATTCTATAAAAACAGAATCTATCCTGATATATATATATCAGAATACCGCCAAAATACCGCTACTGTTCAGAGCTTAATCGATGCAGGGGACGCAATCACCGAGCCCCGTAAGATAGATCATTGGGCCTACTTTGATACAGATATCGATCGAGATAGATATAGTGCGATCACCGTAAAACTTGGATTCACAGAGGAAGAAAAAGGTTTTCACAGAGGTGAACAGCAACCCTATTTCTTTCATTTTTCTCGTGTAGATAGTCCCTTGAGAGATGATATCACTGATATTACAGTAACCCTTCAATCAGAAGCTAAAGAACTAAATGGGATATATGCTGGGTGGGAATGTCCCATTGTTTCTACGGAACCCTAACGCTTTCGTTTTTTCAACTTCTTCTTTATCTTTTCGATAGGTCTTTGACGATTTCGCTCTTAGAGCCTTTTTGGCAGATTAATTCATAGCTGTGTTATTTCACCTTTTCAACCTAGCTAATCCTTCTGAGGCTAACTTCATGTCTGGCTCCGATGACAGCGCTCGTTGATAGAATTGGATCGCTAATTCTTGTTCATTGATTTTTTCATAGATCATAGCCATCCGCATCCGAGCTGCGGCATGCGAAGGAAGACCCTCTTGTTCAACTTTGTCCAAATATGCAGTAAGGCTCCTAATCCCCAAATCACTTTGTTGACCCGAAAATGCACTCGTGCGACCTATCTGATAAAGGACGCCTGCATTGTCGTTGTCGTCATCATACATTTTATTCAAGAGTTCAAAGGCTTTATCATATTTCTTTTGGTTCTGATAGAAAAAGACCAATGACATGGAATGCTCCGAATCTAACTCCAACAGTTTAACATACTCTAATTCGGCCTTATCATACTTCTTTTGCTCAACATATACTGTGGCTAAAGCACGGTGTCCTTCTATTCGGTCCAATTGTTTGATCTTTTGTGCGGTCTGCTCAGCTTTTTCCTCGCTGCCTCCGAGAAATCCAGGAGCTTCTGTATAGAACGTTAGCAGCCCCCAATGAGCATCAATCAATTTTGGGTCTAACTCTACCGCCTTAGCGAAGGCTTTTTTGATTTTAGGAGCTAGCATCCCTTTTTTAATAATGCTGGATTCTCTGGCTACTGTACCCAATGCATTTCCTAACCAAAAATGGTAGATCGCATTATTTTGGTTGTTGCCTATGGCTTTGCGAAAATACTTGGTAGCCTGATCAACATTTCCTTCGCCAAAGGCTACTCGACCCAAATAGTACTGTGCTTGATCAAAACCCGGATGGTCCTTAGAAACTTGACCAAAGATACTCTTGGCCTCATGATAGTGCTGTTTTTCATATTGTTGGATTCCCGTATCAAGTGATTGACTAAAGCTTATCGTAGACAGTAAGCAACAGAAAAGGACCAAGTTATTCATGACCAGGTTTTATCTAAAGATGGTCGGCAACATATAAAGGTTGCATATTTCGACTTGAATCGCTCGGTTACTAAATACTGATCAAGGCGTAAGGTGACAAAAGGATCCATTACAGTAACCCTTCAATCAGCAGCCAGAGAACTGAATGGGATATATGCTGAATGGGGATGCCCCATTATTTATATTGGGACCCTAACTCTTCCGCTTTTTCAACTTCTTCTTTATCTTTTTAGATAAGTCTTTGACGATTTCGCTCTTTGAACCTTTCGCCGAATAGCTCCAATCAGCCTTGCCATATGCAGACCCTCTTATTTTCATTTTTTCGGTGATCAATCGCTTCAATGCCTTATCGGACAGATTTTTAATGAGCGGGCGTTTGTCTTTTTTCTTTTGTAAGTTCTTGTACAGATACTTGTCAGTGCGTTGGATGTAGATCGTATTGGTTTGTTCAAGCGCTGACCAATTGCGATCGTAGCATGGTGTGCCACCACCGACAGCCAAGACTAGTTTATCCAATTTGTCTACGACAGCATTCAGATAATGCGTTTCGAGTAATCTAAATACAGTTTCCCCCTGTGTTCTAAAGATTTCATTAATGCTCATTCCTTCCGCCTCCTCAATGTAAGCGTCCAAATCAAAAAACGGGATTTTCAAATTCTTAGATAGGCGCTTGCCCAGGCTTGTTTTACCACTACCCATGAATCCTATCAAGGTAAAGATTGACTTTTTCTGAGCTTGGCTTGTTGTGAAACTATGTGCGTGTCTTAAAATAGACATGGCCACCTCTAATTCTTCCAAGTCTCTCGGAGCATAGACCAGGGCTACCGCTATCTTTCCTGGATGTCCTTTGACTCCTTCACTCATCGGATGATAAGTCCCCCACCCTTTAGATACGATATGATCTAAGTCTTCGGTTGGCAACTTAATATGAAAACTACCAGGACCCGGTTCTGTGTTGAGATGGGTAAACTCCCGCTCGGCCTTTGGGTGGAGTTTTACACCGGGATCTATGTATAGCCCGATTGATCGATCAACAGTTGTTCTACTCTTAATCAGGCTCACGTGAGGTAATTCTGCAACACGTGCCTTAAACTCTTCAAAAATCTCCTTACTAGAATGTTGGTCTATCTGCTGATGTGGCACATACCCCTCCACCTGGGGAGTATCACCAGTTCTTTGAGGTATATCGAGTGTTTTGGACATATCGATAATTTCTCTCAAAGGTAATGCAAATCCACTATTGCTATCGCGGTGATCGCATCCTCCTTGCCCCTTTAACAGGTTGGGCACTATCCCAGGGGGATCTTTTAATTCTAGGACATTCTACACCTTTGCTATTCTTACTATCCTTAAATGGATATACCCGTACGGCCGCAAAAACGCTGGAACCATTAAACTCTCGGCTTCCAAACAGGCTCGTAAGATTGTCAGTACCGATTGTCAATGGCCCTAATCGGGCAGCCAGTCCCAGGTGCACTGATTCATAGCTATTGACAGTAACTGGTAGTGTTACCGCCAGCCATCTACGCTCATACCTCGGGCTGATGCTTAGGTTGTTTTCAGATCTAATAGCCTGATCTGAAATTGCTAGAGATTGACTTAGAGCTGCATTGACAAAGATGAACTGACCTACCTGATAATCGTAATTAATCAACAGCCTTGCTGGAGTTCTGACCGTAAAACTGTTGCCGATCAAGGTTGAATTTGGCGCAGCGGCGTCAACTATTGCAATAAGTTCATCTACAGACCCTAAGGCTGATAGTTCATCAATATCTAATTCTATAGCCTCGTCTAACACTAACTCATGAAGTGAGCCGCTATCGTTAAATCTTATTCTGCCCAGGTCTACAATAGATATCCCCAGACGGCTTCTCAAGAACTGTTGGCTATACCCTAAATCGATGGCCCAGCCACTACCTCGAGTTGATCTCGAGAGATCACCATTATTAGCAAATCCATCAGTATAAGCAAGCACAGTCTCCGGGGTATTAATCTGGAGCTGATTGTCAGCCGTCCTGATAAAGTCAAAATTACCTGGACTACTTAGTAAGTAGCCTTCATGCCCTTGGAGATACTTGACATTTATACCGATACTGATATCATCAAAGCCAAACGAATTGGAAGATAGACTGATGCCATATTCTGTCCAGGCGGCACCAGCACTTTGTATGTCACTAATTGATTGGGCATCACTTACAGTCAGATTCTGAATCTCTTGGTATGACAGCTCTGACGGTATGTTAGGAGCACTTGCATCTGCCCTTCCTCTTATAAATCCCCCAATTCCAACAGGCTTTAAATCAATCCAAAACGATGGGCCCATTATATCTACATGAGCATAAGCCGAAGCTGTACCTTCTTGAAATACGATTCCTCGAGCATCCGGATCTGTGGATAATTCATCATCGCCAAACACAGAAAGTGTTTCTACACCGCTGGCTAAATCGAAAAAATTAGTATTCACAATCCTACCATAAGTTGTCCTTCCATAGAGATGACCGGATACAATATTGACATCCCAACCAAGTCGACTATGCTGTCCACTAGCGGGATTCTTGACTACCCCATGTATACCAGCATAGTTATCATAAAATAGCCCACTTGCATGTTGAGCAAAAGCAAAATGGTTGAATATGAGCGTACTGAAAAGGATTAGCCCAATAGAACCAACGTTCAAAGTTATCTTCACAAAATCTGATTTTATACGAATTGGATGCCGAGAGGACTCGACTATTAAGGTAGAATTCGTAAGATAAGTCTGTTTTAATTTTTTAAAGAATCAATCCT
>CAZJTO010000114.1:1492-7899 GCA_964548935.1 uncultured Saprospiraceae bacterium | reverse complement strand
CTCATCTTAAACAAAGTACTGTGCGGTTTGATTTTCTCAATTCTTAAATTGAATCGGAATTTGAACCGTCTTTACTCCTTGATAATCGATACCACCGATCTTTATAGCATCAAAATTGCTAAGCGATTTCATTACTGCGTTGTCTAAAAATGTGGTGGCCTTTTGTACGATCCGACTCTTGATTAAGCGTCCGGTATCATCAAATTGTACTTCGATTACCACTGTACCACCAATCTCTAAGGACCTTAGAAATTCTGGGTACTCAATGTGTTTAGCCATATGCGCTGACAACTGACTCATTGCTGCTTGAGTATGGTTGGCTTCATAACTCTTGTGGGTTGCAGGAGAAACATAAGTATCCGACTGAGATAAGTCTGCGACAGCCAGTTCTGCTTGGGCATTGAGGGCTATGGCTGAACTCAATAATAATCCGAATCCTAATAAAAATTGTGAGAAGACTTTAAGCATTTTCATAATGACGATATTTATATGATTAATAGTTGAATAATTGTTTTTATGATGACTCAAAGATGTATCTCAACACAGGATAGAAGCTACCCGAATTTGCTGAACGGTATGTTTTCTATATTGAAGTGTATAACTATGCTGATAGTATCATTTTGCTTATCGGTGGGGGGTATAAATGCTCAGGATAGACTAGCGCTGCCAGATGCTGATATCATTGAATCTAAGATTGAACTACTGTTTGAGGCGATGAGGGCTAATGATAACACGTCCATTACTGATCTGTTTGTTGACGGTGCTATGCTGTCATCGATCTCTATCGATGCCGAGAGCGGCAAAGTAGTCAAGAAGTCATCACCTGCGGCGGGTTTCGTCACTGCTATAGGCAGGCCTCATGATAGCCAATGGGATGAGCGATTATGGTCCAAGGATATTAAGGTCGACGGCGCTATGGCGATGGCATGGACGGATTATAGTTTTTATCTGGATGGGGCGTTTAGCCACTGCGGCGTCAATGTCTTTGAGTTTATAAACACGGAACAAGGCTGGCAGATCTCAAACATCACAGATACCAGACGCAAGGATAATTGTGGTGACGCACCTGAGGCGCATATAGAAAGTCTATTGAATGACTGGCATCTTGCTGCGGCTGAGGCAGATGAGACCGTATTCTTTGGTTCTATGCTCGAAGGTGGCATCTATATTGGTACGGATGCCTCGGAGCGCTGGACTCGCGAAGAGATGTTGGCCCTCTTGGGCAAGTATTTTGAGCGTGAATCAGCGTGGGACTTTAAGACTATCGAGCGCAATATCACAATGGCTGCAGACAACCGCCTGGCATGGTTTGATGAACTCCTGGATACGTGGATGGGCACCTGTCGTGCATCTGGCGTCGTACAGCTGGTAGATGGTGACTGGCAGATATCGCATTACCACTTGTCTATAGCAGTACCCAATGATGTTGTGGATGGCTATCTCGAATTAATCGGCAAGCCCCGAGAGGACTAAGCGGCAGTCCTATACTTCCATAAGAGTCTCGATGCCAATACAAGGAATATACCCCAAAAGGATAATCCGATAAGTCCGTGGCCAGCGTAGTGGTGTGCGGCAGTCGCCATAATCACATCAAAGAAGAAACCTGCATAGGCCCATTCTGACAAAGCTCGACTGGCATTAGAGATGATGGCTATGACGCCGAGTACTTTGGCTATAGCCAATGGAATGACGACATATGAAGGATAGTTAAATGCTTCGAAAAAACCTTTGATGGCTTCTGTATTCGTAAAATACATGGACGCCGAATAAGAAAATAGAATGCACATCAATACGGTGACAATCCAGTAGGCGATCTTTGCGATTTTGTTATTCATAGTGAGTTAAGCTTTGGTACTTGATTTAGACCTTAAGATTAGTAAATACATCGTTATAAAAAGCAAAAGCAGGATAAATAATGCTATTCTCAGATTGTAAGCGTCCGCTACAAAACCTATCAACGGAGGCCCAAACATAAATCCTGAATACCCAATAGTCGAGACCATGGCGATTCCAACACCAGGAGAAATACCTTTGATATTTCCCGATAGGCTAAACGATATCGGTACAATATTAGAGAGCCCGATGCCGATTAAGCCAAAACCCAGTATGACGACCATAAAATGTACCGCTGACAATACTCCGACCATGCCAATGACCGCACAGATAGCCCCCACAGAGAGTATCGTATAATCACCATATCTGAGTCGTGCTCGATCCCCTAAGAGCCTGCCAATGGTCATCGTGCCCGCAAAGGCTGTTAAGCCCATAGTGGTATAGGCTGCTGGGGCATCTATGATGTTTCTCAGATAGTTGGTGCTCCAGTCTGACATGGCTCCTTCGCCCATCATGCAGCATAGGGTCACGACGCCGAGTATCAGGACAATGCCACGTGGCCACATAAATGCAGATTGCTTGTCAGCTTGATCAGGTACGAGGTCTTTGATCATGCCACTCTTGCCGATTAGGAGCAAGAGTATAGCAATTGCCGCGATCACTCCAAAGTGAGTTGGTGCCGCAATGGCTTGGCTGATAGACACTGAACCGAGTAGACCACCTGCAACCATGCCGATGCTGAACATGGCATGAAAGAAGGTCATGATGGGCCGATTATAAGATCGCTCCACCTCAACGGCTTGGGCATTCATGGCGATATCCATCAGCCCGGTACTGACACCCATCAGAGTAAAGGATACTATCAGCCACCAATAATCAATGGATAGGGAAGCACATGCGAAAATCACACTGAATAATACTCCTGAGATCAGTGCCACGCTCCGACTACTAAAGAGTTGCGTCAGCCAGCCTGTGATGGGCATAGTGACAAATGCACCTATAGAATGTGCCAGTAGGATAAAGCCCATCTGGCGGTTGTCCATCTGGTATGAATCCTGTAAATCAGGAATGCGACTGGCCCAGCTCGCATATTGCAAACCATTGGCGAAAAAGAAAAGACTTACAGCAATTCTTGGACTCATCACACTCAAAATGGCATTGAACATAACAGATATATACAGAAATACCCAATAATGGGGATATACCGCATGCATATAATGGCTATATTGGAGACGATTGACTTCCTTACACTGTGAGTCAACTTTAAACACTCCTGGCTACAGGTGTGTGGTTAGGTAAATTTTTTTGAAAAAAGGTGCGGATTTGTCGGCACCTTTTTTTGTTTCTTTTGTCCATCTTTGCTACTCAATAACGGAATAGTAGCTTATGACCACTCCCATAATAGATAGAGAGATATTTTTTGGTAACCCGGAGATCTCTGGAGGTCAGATCAGTCCTGATGGGCAGTATATCAGCTTCATTAAGCCACTCAATGGAGTGCGTAATATATGGATCAAGAAACGTGGCGATGACTTCGAGTCGGCCATTCCAATTACAGAAGATAAGTTGCGTCCTATCGGGGGATACTTCTGGAGTAGAGACGCTCGATACGTACTGTATGTACAGGATAAAGCTGGTGACGAAAACTATCATGTCTATGCTGTTAATCCAGCTGAAGCGGCGGCAGGCTTTATTCCGAAAGCTCGAGATCTGACTCCGATGGACGAGGTCAGGGCATTTATCTATAGATTACCAAAATCTGATCACAACAAGATTTTCGTTGGCATCAATGATAGAGATAAGGCCTGGCACGATTTGTATACTGTCGATATCGACACCGGTGACCGCCAGTTAGTCCTCGAAAACACCATTAATTATAGTTCACTTTACTTTGATCTAAAGGATGAGCTAAGGCTGGCATCCAGATCGACTCCAGACGGTGGAACTGAGCTTTTGAAATTGGTGAGCGACTCTTGGGAGACTATCATGAGCTGCACTCATGAGGAGACTTTGAGTCCATATCGGTTTCATAAAGACGGCCGACTCTATCTGATCAGCAACGTTGGAGATGACATTGATTTGACTACACTATATCTCTTAGATCTTCAGACGTTGGCTAAAGAGCGAATAGCCTCAGATCCAGAAGAGGAAGTGGATTATGGTGGCATGATCTATAGCGACCTCCGAGAAGAGATGATCGGCCATAGCTATACGGGTGATAAGAAGAGACTCTATTGGATAGATAAGGACTACGAAGCCGATTATAAATTTCTGCAAGATAAGTTTGAGGGTGCAGAGGTGTCTTTTGGGAGTGGGACTACGGATGAGCAAACTTATATCGTCTTTGCTTCATCGGATACTGATCCGGGAGCAGCCTATCTGTTTGATCGAGATGGACGGCAGGTAGAGTTCCTCTACAGGCCACGTCCAGAGTTGCCGATAGAGCATCTATCTAAGATGCAGCCAGTGAGATACCCTTCATTAGATGGTCTCGAGATACCTGCCTATCTGACCCTTCCTAAAGATTACGATGGAGGTAAGATACCTGCTCTGATGTTTGTCCATGGTGGTCCATGGGCGAGAGATCATTGGGGTTATAATTCTTATGCTCAGTATTTATCCAATCGTGGTTATGCCGTGCTACAACCAAACTTCAGAGGATCAACTGGCTTCGGTAAGCAATTCCTCAATGCTGGCAATGGTGCATGGGGCGAAGCGATGCAAGACGACATCACAGCAGGTACGCATTATCTGATTAATCAAGGAATATCTGATGCTGATCAAGTGGGAATCATGGGTGGATCGTATGGAGGGTATGCGACGCTGGCAGGACTGACATTTACGCCTGATACTTATGCATGTGGAGTATCGATTGTAGGCCCATCTAATCTGTTTACCTTGCTCCAGTCTATACCGCCTTATTGGGAGTCGGTACGAGAGATGTTTTATATCCGATTAGGGCATCCTGATACGCCGGAAGGACAGGAGCAACTCAAGCGAAAGTCGCCATTCTTTCATGCCAAGAATATCAAGGTGCCGCTATTGGTAGCTCAGGGCGATAATGATCCAAGGGTTAAGACAGCAGAGTCAGACCAAATCGTAGTAGCGATGAGAGATCTGGGTTTGGCGGTTGAGTATGTCAACTTTCCTGATGAAGGTCATGGCTTTGCCAATCCCGATAATAGCATGGCTTTTCTAGCTGTCTGTGAGGCCTTCTTGGCTAAGCATCTCGGAGGGAGATATCAGGAGGAAGTACCACAGCGCCTGAAAGAAATTATCGACAAGGTGACTGTGGATATTGGGGCTCTTGAGTTAGGGTAAAAACAGGTTCTTCTCTTGTTATTGTTACCAATTGTTGGTACCTTTTGGTTAGATTCACAACTATGGGTAAAAACACATCGGTAGCTCTTGGAGCGCATTTTGAAGAATTCGTGCATGAATCTGTCAGAGATGGAAGGTATAAAAATGCAAGTGAGGTAATTCGTGCAGGATTGAGACTATTGGAAGATGAAGAACAAAAATACCATGCGCTTAAAAATGCCCTCCAAAAAGGAATTGAGAGTGGCTTGGCCACAGATTTTGATCCAGAGGAAAACCTTAAGCGCCTAAAGACTCATAGAGCAAAAAATGGCTAAGTACACTTTTACGAAATTAGCTGTTGAGGACTTAAACAATATTTGGAATTACACTTGCGATACTTGGTCAGAAAAACAAGCTGATCAATACTACAATGAAATCATCACTAAATGTTCTGAAATAGTCAACAATCCAGAAATGGGTAGGACTTACTTCCATTTTGCAGACTTTACAAGAGGAGTAAGGATAAGGAAACACATAATCTTTTATCGACAGACAGACCAAGAAACCATTGAGATTGCAAGAATACTGCATCAGAGAATGGATTTGAAAAACAAATTCGTTAAATGATCAAGGTCGCATATGATCGGCTTATCTTGAACGATAAACTGTTAAGAATTGAATTACAAAGAAGTACTATCCAAGGACCCAACCATCAAGTCCTTGCTCGACAAGTACGGCGACATTGAGTTAAGTTCGATCCCTAAGTCTGACTACTTCAAGCATCTGATAAAATCCATAATTGGTCAGCAACTCTCCGTGAAAGCAGCGGCTACAATCAATTCAAGAATGTTGGCCTATTTTGACGATAATCCAACCCCACAGAAATTACTGAACTGTAATTTGGACGATCTGAGGCTGCTCGGTATCAGTAATCGCAAAGGGTCCTATCTACAGAATCTATCGGCATATGCAGATGCACATCCTTTAGAGAAGTTGGATAGGATCTCGAATGAGTTAATTATCAAGGAACTCACCAGCATAAAAGGTATTGGCACATGGACTGTCAAGATGTTCTTGATGTCTGCACTGGGTAGATCCAATGTTAGGCCATATGAAGACTTGACCATTAGGCAACAGGTGAAGGCCTTATATGAATTGAGTGAAGATGATGATGTAAAAGAGTTTTTTCTGCAACAGGCAGACATTTGGAGCCCATATGAGTCTATTGCTTGCCTTTATTTATGGAAGGATCGGGACTCAGCGTAGCGACAATA
>CAZJTO010000114.1:0-1392 GCA_964548935.1 uncultured Saprospiraceae bacterium | reverse complement strand
AGTCTATTGCTTGCCTTTATTTATGGAAGGATCGGGACTCAGCGTAGCGACAATATGGATGCTAACAATGATGGTGTAGTCACCAAAGCAGAAGCGAAAGGTCCATTAGCTCGAGACTTTGAACGATTAGATGCGGATGAAGACGGTCAGTTAACGATGGCTGAATTGAAAAATATCAGTGGTCCTCGTGGTCCTAAATAACGATGCAATTATGCACTATTAGATAGTGCACTATGATAGAATGAGATAAGGCTGTCTGAGTGATCAGATGGCCTTTGTTATGTTCTATCTACAAGAAATGAGAAGAAACTGTCTGATTGCTCAGGCAGCCATTGCTATTTTTAGCTATATAGGTTGCGACTGTTCATTGCGTCATCTAATCGACACAGCCACCGTTTTGATGAGCTTAATTGTATGGATCATTACAATTGATCATGAGATTGATGAATAATTTGATCAAGATGGTCCGGTTGATGTTACTAATTCAAACAAATACTAAAACACAAAAAAATGAGCGCACTTAGACTAGGAGACGAAGCACCTAACTTCACAGCAAATACGACTGCAGGAGATATTGATTTTCACAATTGGTTGGGAGATAGTTGGGGGATATTATTCTCTCACCCCGCAGATTATACGCCAGTATGCACCACAGAATTGGGCACAGTAGCTAAATACAAACCAGAGTTTGAAAAGAGGAATGTAAAGGTTGCTGCTCTAAGTGTTGATGGTCTGGATTCTCATAATGGATGGGTCAAAGATATCAATGAGACGCAAGGCACCACGGTCAACTTTCCGCTGATCGCTGATGAGAATAGAACCGTGGCGACTTTATATGATATGATACATCCCAATGCAGATAGTAAACTCACGGTTCGATCAGTATTCGTCATTGGTCCAGATAAAAAAATTAAGCTGACGCTGACTTATCCAGCTGCTACAGGTAGAAATTTTGATGAGCTGTTACGGGTCATAGATTCATTGCAATTGACCGCATACCATAAGGTGGCCACACCGGCCAATTGGAATCAAGGAGATGACTGTGTCATCGTGCCATCCGTCCAAAATGAAGATATTCCGGAGTTGTTTCCTAAAGGTCATACGGAAGTGAAACCTTATCTAAGGATGACGCCACAGCCTAATGTTTGATTAGGTTAAGAATTGAGCATATTTTGTTTTTTAAAAGGGTATCGGTGATACCCTTTTTTCATTCATCTGTTCAAACCGCTTCCACTGTGCCGCCTAACCTACTTCGCTCCGCAGCAAAGGCCATCAAGTGACTCTCCACAGAAGCTTCAATAGTTGAAGAGAGTAGGGAGGCATCTCTCGTGGCAACAGCTTTAAGCCAATCGGTAACTAAGCGCCAATCGCCGCCACCGTGACCATCACTAT
>CAZJTO010000113.1:5282-8010 GCA_964548935.1 uncultured Saprospiraceae bacterium | reverse complement strand
AGATTGACACAATCGTTTCAGAGTTGTGAAGTATATACTACTCCTATCATTATCTTGCTTTATGGGGTTGAGTGCAGCAGCACAGATCATCCCTGACAGCACCTACAATCCACTGATCAAACGCCACAAGGCCATCTATCAAAACATCATAGGGCAACAGCTCGACACCTTGGTTACAGATGAGCTCATCGCAGAACTCAACAAGTACAGAGGACAAAAAGTCCATATCAATCTGTGGAGTGTGACCTGTCGACCCTGTATCCAAGAATTCCCTGAACTCAACGAATTAAAAGATCACTACAAAGATCTGGGCATTAATTTCGTAGCCATCGCCAAGGAAGAGAAGTCTCGGACAGATCGCATTCTAGAAATTAACGAGCTATCCTGGGATCTACTATTTGACGGCACAGGCCTATTTGATGACTTGGGAGTGAAACAGTATCCCGTCAATCTATTTATCAATGAGCACGGTATTATCTCTGAGGTTACAACGGGCGTCTTTATGAAAGGAGAAATCGTCGATGGGCGTACCAAGATGTCTATGAATAACCTACCCTACTATGAAATGATCTTGTCCTCTTGGACAAAAGAGTAAATGAATTACTCGTCAAGCCAAAAATCAGTTAATTTGGCATTTTCAATGTAAACAAATAAGCAGATGTCAGCGGCTACTAAAGAGGTGAAAAGAATCACAACTCATGTTCTCAAAAACATGAAGGTGCAAGGGGAAAAAATATCTATGTTAACGGCTTACGACTACTCTATGGCGCGCATCCTAGATGAGGCTGGTATAGAAGTCTTGCTCGTGGGAGACAGCGCCTCCAATGTCATGGCGGGACATGAGACTACGCTACCGATCACCCTGGATCAGATGATCTATCATGCACAATCCGTAATCAGAGGTGTCAAGCGCTCGTTTGTCGTAGTGGATCTCCCGTTTGGGACTTATCAAGGAAATAAAATGAAAGCCTTGGAGTCCGCCATTCGCATCATGAAAGAATCAGGAGCACATGCTGTTAAACTGGAGGGAGGCAAAGAAATCGTTGGCTCGATCAAGAAGATTCTAAGTGCTGGTATCCCTGTCATGGGCCATCTCGGATTAACGCCACAGTCAATCTATAAATTTGGAACTTATACAGTAAGGGCAAAGGAAGAAGAGGAAGCAAATCGCCTGTTAAAAGATGCTGCCCTACTTGAGGAGACCGGATGCTTTGGTATCGTGCTCGAAAAAATACCTGCTAAACTGGGTAAACAAGTGAGCGAGCAAATCAGTATCCCTACGATAGGCATCGGCGCCGGACCACACACAGATGGTCAAGTACTGGTGACCCACGATCTACTTGGGATTACAAAGGATTTCAAACCAAGATTCCTGAGAAGATATCTCGATCTGTATGGCACAATTAAACACGCCGCACAACAATATATGCTGGATGTCAAGCGTCAAGACTTCCCTAATGAAAAAGAACAATACTAACAGGCTATGAAGACTATCCTACGGATAGGACTTGTACTACTGCTCATAGGAGCTGTGGGTGGATATATGGGATACAAATGGATATTTGAACCCAACACCAATATCTCTGAGCCCTACGAACTCTACATCAAGAGTCAATCCAGCTATCAAGAGCTCCAAGACCAACTGGTCACAGACTCAGTGTTAGTCAATAGATGGTCATTTGAGCAAGTCAGTAAGCTGATGAAATATGGACCCGATCAGATCCCTACTGGTCGTTATATCATTGAGCCTAACTGGTCTAATAAGCAGATCATATCAGCCCTCAGGGCTGGACGGCAGTCGCCTATAAAACTAACCATCAGCACAGCACGAACTGTTGAGGACATTGCAGGCGTCGTAAGCAATCAGATCGAGCCTGACTCGACAGAGATAATGGGTCTATTTCAAGATGCCTCACTGTTGGATGAATATGGATTTAAGCCCGAGACGATCATCTCGATGATTATTCCGGACACCTATGAGATGTATTGGAATACGGATGCCAAGGGATTCTTCTCTAAGATGAAAAGCGAGTACGATAAGTATTGGAGCAAGCACACAGAACAGCTTGAATCTCTTGATATGACCCAGGCCGAGATCTCAACACTAGCATCTATCGTCCAAAGCGAAAGCAATACCAAGTCTGAGAAACCTGCTATAGCAGGAGTCTATCTCAATAGGCTGGAGCAAGGCATCAAACTGCAGGCAGATCCTTGTGTCGTATTTGGTTTAGGTGATTTCACGATTCGTCGAGTATTGAAGAGACACTTAGCCATAGACACACCCTATAATACCTATCTACATGAAGGGCTGCCGCCAGGGCCGATTTGCATGCCATCCAAGTCCTCCATCGAGGCCGTACTTAACGCCGAACAGCACGACTACTTATTCTTTTGTGCTAAGCCAGGCTATAATTCTGGACATGCCTTTGCTGAGGATAATCGCCAGCACGAACGCAATGCCGCTGTGTATCATAAGTGGTTGAATCAGGAAAGAATATTGAGGTAGGCCTCTTTTTTCAAGGGGTCATGACCCCTTGGGGCACAACTCTATAGAGCATTAGGGTTAAACATATGTACTACCCTGTCAGTTTGAGCGTTCGTACTTGATAACTCCTGGTCGCGCCTTGAAACAGGACGTTCATTGTTCCATACAGCTTAGCTAAGAGCGTGTCTTGAACGGACAATTGAATATTCCCTATGACTGTGCCTGACTTGTTATTCTCAGTAT
>CAZJTO010000113.1:0-5182 GCA_964548935.1 uncultured Saprospiraceae bacterium | reverse complement strand
ATGCAGATGTTTATAGGATACATTACTTTCTCTGCTGAATCGTTCTCCTTCTTCTATTTCTACCGCCCTACTAACCCTGGCTGGTCTCTGCTCTGTGGTGCTCCTGATATGGTTGGCATATAGCCCCAATCCGACACTCGCACTTAGGAAGATAATTGCTAAGATGATATTACTTCGTTTTCTCATTGCTTCGATAGTTTCATCGTCTTAATACTCAGGTTCAGGTATGTACTGGTGTACTACCCGACCGGTTGAACGTACGTACTTGATGACCTCAGGGGTTCCACGATAATCTACGTCCATTGCACCATAGAGATTGGCAATGAGGGTATCCATAACCGTTAGCTGTATGGAACCAGTAGCTAAGCCGTCTTTATTCTTGTCAGCGTTAATTGATGCAATACGACTGTCCATACCATAACCATTAACTATAATATTTCCGCCTTTATGATACTCAAGATCGAGCCGATCGACTTGCCCTTGGAGATTAAACAACGTATTGATATTACTCTCCATATGGATATTTAGAGCCTGTCCTTCCAATAGCATATTTACGGGTCCATTGATAATATCAAGCGTATCAAACTTCAAAGTATATCGTTCGGCATCTTCGTCTTTATAGACCGTCTTACCATCTCGCCTTGTTCCCTTTGCTCTTATCGGAAGTGCGATACTGCCCTGACTCCCTACAGTAATTGACTTCAATCCAACTCCTCCGACATGCACCGCAACAGCAGCTTCTGCATTACGGCCAACATATTTAGGTAAATCTTCAGAATGTCGGATGTATAGTGTGTCCTGGCAGACATCATAGGATACTATATCTGATGCCACTGAAAACCCAGATAGCTCAACATGATCTTGATACCTTCCATCGATACTGACGCCTGGATACTCCACATGAAGGTGCTTGTAGGTAAGATCAAATTCCTTGACGAAATCGTCGCCTTCTACGATTTTTACATCACGAGACCATCTACTGCCTTGAGCCTCAATATTGTTTTTGATATGATTAGCATATAGACCTAACCCCACAAATAGGCTTAGTGCTATTAATGCCAATATGATATTACTTCGCTTCTTCATGGATATATTTTTTGATGAGTTCTTTTATCGAAATATTTAAAAGAAATGCTTTCTGTATGATTTTGGGAAGATCATTGTGTAATAATTCTTTCTTGGTCAGTTCCACTGCATGCTGGTGAGCAGAGTCAAGGATAAAATAGCCAATACCTCGTTGCATCTTGATGATCTCTTGATCCGCCAACCAAGAGTAGGTCTTGACTATGGTATTAGGGTTGACCTCAATCTCTGCCGCCATCTCCCGTACGGATGATAGACGATCTCCTGCTGACAACTTATGCGACAAGATCTGCCGAATGATATGGTCAGCAATCTGAAGATAGATCGGTCTGCTGTCATAAAACTCCATCTACCTAAGCTTCGATTTCGTAAAATTTGAAATAACTGAGCACAAGACTGGTAATGGCCAAAAGACTCAATATCCTCGGTGAAAAGAGAATGTCGGTGAAATCTACAAACTCGGAAGTGAATCGATGTTCATTACCAAAAACGTAATTCTTAAATCCATCTAAAGAGAAGTATGCTCCCATCTCAGATGTATCAAATTCAGGAAAAACCACTAAGGCAATAACACTCAGGACTAAGGCTAAGGCGAAGTATCCGAGCAAACCAAAAAGCCCGGTCTTGATCAAACCCAGTTTTCTAAAGTAGGTTGCCAAACCTATGACTATCGAGCCGATCAGCAAATATCTGATCACATGACTCCAAATCAAAGGATCAAAGAGGCCTAATCGCACAAAATCGTACCCCCTCATAGCTCCCCAGTGATAGGTAATCTGAGCATACACTTGGTATATCAAAAGAAACAATATTGGATAAACGACTAATGCCAGTATGACCTTAGCAATCCATTTTTCAGATGGCGCTGCTGGCAAACTAATATTGAAAATCTTAGAATTAGCAGTGCCATACTCGCTAAATAATACACTAATGATAGCAATGCCCAGGCCAATAAATGCCATTGAAAAATAGGCTATGTGATACTTCAGCTCAGGAGCTTGCGACATCGATGTGGTCGTATATCTCACACCATTAATCATAGTGGTCGTATTAAAGCTGCGGGTATTAGAATTGGAGAGTTCGCTGATCAGGTTAGCTACTTGGAATGAAGGATTCCAATAATAGAACATCAGTATGGCGAAGCACACTAAGAACATCAATCCGAACACAGGTAGTTTATATCTGATCTCGACGTAGATCAACCACAGGATACGCTGTAGCGTATTAGTTAGCTTATGCATAGCTCTTAGTTTTATGGAGTAAGACTTTCATGTGATCTGGCTTATCAATGGTTGCATTGAATAGGATCTCGAGATCAATCTCCAATGCTGTATGATCTGTTATGCCATCCCGGATACCGAGGTAGCCACCAGGCACACGCTCATAATAGATTAGATCTTCTTGGGTCGGCTCGGTGCGGTAAATCTCAAATCGTAGGTTTTTCTCAATGTCCTGGAGACTATGATCTATGAGTAGTTCTCCTTGATCTAGTAGGAGGACATGATCTATCAAGCTGTGCAGGTCTCTGATCTGGTGTGATGATATAATCATCAGCCGATCAGGATTGATGATATAGTTGATAATCTTCCTAAACTGGCGTTTTGATGGGATATCGAGGCCATTAGTGGGCTCGTCCATAATGAGGATCGGTGTCTGACAGGCTATGGCAAAGGCGATATAAGCTTTCTTCTTTTGCCCAAATGAGACATTCTTAAAGCTCATGATACGGTCAATCTCAAACTCCTTGAGTAGGCCGAAAAATTTGTCCAGATCAAAGTTGGGATAGAAAGGAGCATAACACTTCACAAATTTCTGGAGTGATCCTCCAGGAAAATATGGATCCTCAGGAACATAGAAATATTGTGCGTTAAATGCAGCTTGACGCTTGGCTGGATTATATCCTGCGACCTCTACTGAACCGGTTCTCGGCCTTATCAGCCCTAACATGGTCTTGAGCAACGTGGTCTTACCCGCGCCATTCTTGCCTAACAAGCCATAGATGTTACCAGCTTGAAGTGACAGGTTGAATCCCTCAAATACTGAAGCCTTAGCGCTGTAACCGAAGTGTATGTTGGTTAATGAAATCATGACAATGTTATGGCGTACTACTTAACTATTACACTATAATAGGTAAAATATTTTACTTCACAATAATGGTTAGGAAATATCTACGGTCTCTCTACACTAAGCACCTTAAACACCATCACCTCTCCCGTATAGCCTGTTCTGGCCAATATGTCATGATATGGTCCGCTATTGAAGCCCCAGTTTTCAACTTCCAATGCATCAAGATCAGTCTGGATACCCATATTCTCTCGAATAGCAGTATAAATGGTTCCATAATCAGTTGCCAATACATACTTGTTACAGATGTAAGATTTTAGATCCAGTTGTCGAGTAGATTGTATAACGATGCCCTCGGGTAAGAAGGAAATGGAATTCTCAGGCTGATCTTGCATTACAAACACGAGACCTGAGTAATCCACTGGAATTTGAAATGAGATCTGATCGTACTGATCGCAATAAGATCTGAGAATCGCTTGCTTGCTCTGTGTTATATTCTCTTGATTCAGATATCCCAGATAGACTTCATCAATCTCCCCGTAGATCTTGTTGAACCTCCAAAGGAGCAATTCATCAGTTAGAAACTCGAAGTAACTATCAAGATTATCTGAATCAGCATTGATCTTACAGTCAACTTTATTGGCTCCGCTATACCGACATTGCTCAATTAAAAAGAGATCCGCAAAATCAGGATGATCATAATTGACATATCGCATAGCAACACCATCAATATCACGATCTGTGACTTCTACATCAACTGAATCTGAAAAGCTGTATAGGCCTTCTACAGGAGGTTGATCGACCTGGCAAGAACAAACGGCTATCAGGATTCCCAAAATGATTAAATGATGCATGTGAGTTGGATTGGACCGGATCATAACATGTGTAGAGATCGAAATATTATCTATCACAACTCCTGTTAAGATGGAATTTGGAGATGATTTTAATGATCTAAATATTTTTGATGATAACTGACTAATCTTTTCCGAACTATGGAGTCACATGTTTGATTTCAAGGGGTCATAACCCTTGGATGCATAATTGCTCACCACTAATCAATGATACTTACCAGGAAAGGCACTTTCGCTGTATCGATTGGAACACGTGGTAGATTCGGTTATTAATAGGCTGTTAGGGCAACCACAATTTTGTCACATTTTTTGGTCAAAAAATTCGCCAAAATGGAGATACGGGTATTTTGCCCTGCGAATTTTCATTCGCAGCTATAGAGATGACACCCCTTCAGGGTTTCCTATTCGGATAAAGAGTCAGAGCCTTTTTCATGCTGAGCTTGTGGAAGCATCTTCAGTTATGATCCTTACAGTAAGCGCAAATAACCGTGCACAGCAATGAAGCTCTATTCCCTATCTTAACATCAAACTATCTGACATGAAACCATTTATACTGGTCAATGCAATTTTGGAGATCGGTGCTGGCATACTATTCTTAACTGCCCCCACACTTGTGCCAGGCACGGAGGACACATCACTCGATGGTCTGATTTTCTTGAGGATGTACGGTGCAGCAGCATTGGCAGCGGGGACAACAGCATTGATGATCTGGCGGCACTATGATCGTACAGATCTGCACAAGGTTTTTCTTACGCTCTTTAGCGTCTTTCATGTGGGCGTTACGGTCGCCAATGCGATCGGTTATGCATCAGGTGAAGAAAACTGTCTACCGGTAGTAGTCTTACACGGGGTGCTGGCGATTATTACCATATTCTTATATAGTAAACATAGATAGATGATATCTCCAGAGCTACAAGCATGGCAGGAGCGTGGATCCTATATCTCCTTTGGACCATTTGGTCATCAGGTATTTGTCATGGACCTGGGTGATCCCAGGGCTACAGTGGATCGAACGCTATTGTTATTACATGGTTTCCCAGAGTCGTCGTACTCTTATCATGCAGTGATTGATGAGCTTCTGAGTCACTTTGATCGCATAGTCTTGTATGACATGCTGGGCTATGGACTGAGCGATAAGCCAACCGAGGGATATACCTATTCATTATTCGAGCAGGCCGATTTGG
>CAZJTO010000112.1:0-8088 GCA_964548935.1 uncultured Saprospiraceae bacterium | reverse complement strand
GTTATTTACCAACATCAGACAAAACAATATTGAAAATATTTCTTGATGAACTACCCGAAAGTAGACATAAGACAGAAATATTTAAGAACTATTTAATTGGTATGAAAAACTTGCCTGAGTTTGATCATTTGAATCTTACAATTAGCAGACGAGATGTTGTAGACATTAATTCTAAGCATCATGTCATTTTGCAATGTTTAGATATTGTATTAGGTTCTATGGCATTTAGACTTAATAAATTCAATCAAATTGTTCCCGAAGGTAAATCTAAAAGAGGGAAAAAGACCATAGCGAAGGAAAAGCTGTACAAACATATCAGGAGTCATATTGTTCAGCTATATCCTAACTTCAACATTGGTGATACTACTGGAAAGAAGGGAGACATTTCGAACTACTTCTCTCATCCTTATCGGCACTGGAGATTTATTCCGACCGAAATCCTTAAAAGCAGGAAATAAAAAAAGCTCGGTTGGCAGCTACATAAAACTCTTACGATTAACGTAAGCCTTCACTCCAACGAAGCTTTGATACGAAGATATCATATTAGTTTATATAAATACAAGGTATAGTATGGAGATAATAATGATTTGTATTATCCAAATCTAATTACTGCACTGCAATCTTCTCCATCATTCTAAACAAGGCATTGGGATAAATGCGCTTCAATATAGGAGCGAGGCCTGATCTGCCTTGTGCAATCAAGAGTTCCTTTTTACTTTTCTTAATGCCTTTGACGATTTTACTTACGCACTTGTCTACTGGCATACCATCGGCTATGAGCGGATCCATTTTGCCATGGGTGCTCCCGTCGCCGACCATTGCATTTACAGATATATTAGTTTGAACGAAGCCTGGGGTTACGTTGAGCACCTCTACGCCATATTGAGCATTCTCCGCTCGGATGGCATCCATAAATCCAATGATGGCATGCTTAGCAGCACAATAAGCTGTGCGCATGGGAACCCCTATCTTGCCAGCCACGCTACTGATCGTGACATACATACCGCTTTGTTGAGCTATGAATGAAGGTAATAGTGCTTTGGTCATAGCGACTTTAGAGAAGTGATCCAACTCCATGATCTTGCGATCGACTTCTATAGAGGTATCAATGGCTTTAGATCTCTGTGATATCCCAGCATTGTTGATGAGAATATCAATATGACCTACTTGTTGAAGTACTTCTTCAACTTTATTAGGGATCTCATCGACTTTCATCAGGTCCATTGGTACGATCCAGTGTTGTTCACCCTTCAATTCAGTCTTGAGGGCTTGCAGTTTGTCTTCACTTCGGGCGGTGAGGATGATGCGTGCACCTTCCTGCGCCAACTGTATAGCGAGTTCTTTGCCAATGCCGCTTGAAGCACCAGTGATCCAGACGATTTTATTATTGAGGTCTTTCATGATAATAGTTCATATGCTTTAGGCCATCGCCATTTGTTCTTCTGGGACCTTTCGAATTTTGACTCTTACATTCTTATGATAAGGAGTCTTCGCAAGAGGATCGCAATAAGTTGCTTTTGTTAGAATATTAGGCATAGCCCCCTTCTGTTTATAGGAGTGGCCCTTGCCATAATTGAGTCCTTTGCCATGTGGCATTGAGAGCACGCCAGGACGCACTTCTTCAGTAACATTAGCGACAATGTAGATGCTTCCGGAAGAACTTGTCAGTTCTACGCTATCTCCTTCGCCAATACCAAATTTCTCAGCATCACTTGGGTTGATTTTAAGACGACCGTCTTGGTCTGTTTTTGCCCATTCGATATTGCGTATGATCGCATTGGCATTATAAGTTCGGCGTTCCCCAGCAATGAGATTAAAAGGATATTCTTTTTCGATTTCATCTTGCTCTCGGAGTACTTCAGGGAGCTTTAAGAGCCAGTCATTTAGCAACTCAGATATAAAAAGATTGACCCGCTTGTCTTTGGTCTTCATCAGACCCCACACATCCTCATAATCATATGCGCTCACCTGTATTCCCGATTCACTCTCGAGTATTTTTTTGAACATGATCTCACCGAGCTGCCCTCCCTTGCCTTCGATACCGGCTTTTCTGATCGCTTCAGGATATTTCTGTGCATATAGCTGTGCCGCCATCCAGATGAATGCCGCACTGCCAGCACCCTCGGGCAATACCTCTCCTAACGATTCTCTTAGTGCTATGGCGCCATAAGTGTTGATCTTGGGATTAGTCATCGCCGCCTGCATAAATGCGTTTTGGAAGATACCTTGCCCAGGCTGTTCTTGATCCTTTTTTGCTGCCTCTTTCAGTTCGGACAAATCCATATTGTCCAAAGCACCCATGGCTCTTAGCAGTCTCGTATAGATTTCTGGTTCTGACAATGTGCCTTCGAGAGGCTCGAAGATCGGCTTGCGAAGTTGAAAGAAATTTTCGGTGAAGAATGCCGCTTCATACTTTTCATACTGATTAGCCGCTGGTAAGATATAATCTGCCTCCATCGCCGTCTCCGTCATAGCGACATCTATGACGACCATGATATCGAGCTTCTTATAAGCTTTAATCTGTGCTTGGGTATCCACCCAATTGAGGACAGGGTTGCAAGAGTCAACGATTAAGGCTCGAAGTCTGTTTGGATGATCATTGTCAATCTCTTGAGCGAGGACATTGGGAGGATATACTCGAGCGATCTCTCTGGCACCTGTGACCATGGTCTTACCGCCTCCATCATCAATATCTTTTGAGTGACCGATGAGTGGTACGAACCATGAGGCGAGATGGTTGGTACCGTGCTTGTTAAAATTGCCAGTCAGGAGGAACAGTAATCGCTTGAGATACGCATTCAGTGTGCTGTTGAGGCTCATCTCTATACCGAGATCTGACCTAATCGCAACGGTTTTTGCTGCCGCCATCTTGCGAGTCACTTCGAGTACCAGATCATAATCCACCCCTGCGATATCGATATATTCTCGGATTGGGATATCCATAAAAAATGGCTTCACCTCTTCATAGCCATTGGTACGGTGTTCGATGAAGTTGTGATCAATGAGATCTTCTTGAATGATAATAGCTAGCATGGCGGACATTAACCATGCATCTCTGCCCGGTTTGACTTGGATGAAGTAGTCAGCCTTCTTAGCCGTCTCTGTTTCTCGAGGATCAATAACGACGAGGGTTCTATTTTTATCTCTCGAGATCTCTCCGATCACTCGCTTAGCTCGTGCCATCCCATGAGATTGTATGGGGTTGGCTCCGATGACCATGCCAAACTCTGCGTCTTCGATTGGCTCTGTGTATAGGACATTTTGCTTGCCAAATAACTTGCCATGTACCCAGAAGTTACCAGTTTTCTCCTGAGCGATTGACGAGTAGATATAAGGTGTCTTAAGTGCGCGACGAAGGGCGCCACCATACATCTGTGCGAGGTGATTTCCTTGACCCCCGCCACCCGCATAGGCAATACTGGTTCCACCATGAGTATCCCTAACAGAGACGAGCTTAGTCGCAATTTCATGTATTGCAGTATCCCAGTCTATTTCTTCGAAACTGCCGTCGGCTTTCTTTCGTAGCGGACTAGTCAAGCGCTCCTGATTCATGTAGTAGTTGAGCCTGGTGGCTTTCTGGCAGATGTATCCTTTTGAGCCCGGATGATCTTTGTCGCCCGTAATTTTGACAAACTCTCGTTTCTCGTGGTCGACTTCGATATTGATGCCACAGTTGATTGAGCAAAGGATACAGGCACTTTTGTGAGTAGTTGTGGACATAATAGGTAAAGTTTTTAACAGGAGTCAGCCGGTTTGTCGGCGAGTTCCCAGAATGTATCTGATTTATCTTCATTAGGGCGATCCAAGCACGGGAAGTCTTTTTCTATGAGAATGTGTAGTTTGGCCCCGTTGGGTAATGCTAGGTGTTCCTCGATGCCTACCTGACTCGTATTCATCCATTGACTGGCCATCGCCGTAGGTAGGCTGATGGTAATGGCGTTGCCATCAAATCCGGCCTCACAGTTCATAATCACATCACTGATCTGCAATGCTGATTTAAGTTCATGACCACTAGGGAAGCTTATTGATTCAGTGATTACGCCTTCATTCATAAGCGTATCTATTTCTGACTTACGGAGTCTGTATCTGATACTATTGTGAGTAGTGCGAATCTTCATATCTATCTATGCCTTCTAAGACCGAAAGTTAAGTTAATCTTTTCATCACGCTGATGTTATGCAATAATCGGCGCTTAAGAATCCTAAGAAGTATTATAGATGCTGCGTTTCATGAGCGTATAGATCGCTTGCGCGTGATTCTCCCAGCTAAACTTCTGTGCTTGCCGCAGGCCTCTTGCGACAAGAGAAGATCGCAATTTATCGTCCTGAACGATGCGATCAATGGCCTGGCTCATCTCATCCACTGAGACTGGATCGATATATATCGCCGAATCACCTGCCACTTCTGACATCGCAGAGTTAGCCGTTGTTATGACAGGAGTACCTGCAGACATGGCTTCCAATACGGGTAGTCCAAAACCTTCATATAATGCCGGGTAGATTAGAGCTGTAGCGGCGTTGATAAGTGCGTTGAGATCGCCCTTGAAAAAATCCAGATGAACAATATCTTCTGAATATTTGGACCGTTTTATTTGTTCCTCTATACGCCCAGAGTACCATGCAAGTCGACCTGCGAGGACTAACTTTATTGGACTTGGAGCTCTGGATTTAAATTGCTCAAAGGCTTCTATAAGCCTTCCTATGTTCTTTCGAGGATGCAATGAGCCGACATAAAGTAAATACTCATAGTCGATATGTTGCTCCTTTTTGAATGCTTGAATTTGGCGTTGAACCAGTGGATGAAATTCAGTTGATCGTCCATTGGGAATGACTGTGATTTTGTCTGGATTGATATTATAAATGTCCAGAATCTCATCCTTGGTGAAATTAGAAACGACTACAATTTGCTCTGCTCGACGATGATATTTGATTGAATTTCTCTTGTGAAAGCGGACGTGAGATTGTTGCACAAATTCTGGATGCCGTTCGAATACAATGTCATGGACAGTCATTATAGTTGGCACCTTAGATCGCAGGCTTGCCATCCCTTCTGGACTAAAGAATATATCTATAGAATCTTGCCGTAAGGCACGAGGGATGAGGTATTCAAACCATATCTGCCACAAGATGGGGTGGCGGGGTTGAATGATCAAATTATGACAAGAAACATTGGACCCATAATCAGAAGTGTCGATGTCTTTTTGATCGACGTAAAGAACGAACTCATCCTCGGGATATTGATGACTAAGGGACTTGATGACCTCGTGAGTATATCGCCCTACACCTTCGGTAATCTTCTTTCCAAGTAATCGTGCACTGATTCCTATCCTCATCTATGCTCCTATCATTTCTTGAAACTCAACATCATATTGGCTGATTAAATTGCTCCAATCATACTTCTTGACATGAGCTACTAAGGCTGAGGTATTGATCGGTTGAGCAATAATTCTATCAAGTTGCTCATACAGATGTTCTTCAGATTCATAAAGCAGCCGACCATGAAAGGACTCTGGGATGTGTGCAGGATAGGTCAATCGATTAGGTAGTAAGGGAATACATCCAGCATAGATGGCCTCAACGACACTGATGCCAAAGAAATCCTGATTGCTGGTTACTATAGACAGGTCAGCTGTGGCGAGTAAATCCCAATATGCTTGTCGACTCTCTGCGTAACCCCAATGGATCAACTCAGACGAAAACGACTGTTGGATTTTGTCGAATGCTTGAGGCCGCTGCTGATACTCTTTGCCACAGACGATCAGGTCAAATGCTATGTTCCTGTCATGCAAGTGCATTAGTGCCTTATAAAATAGTTCAGGATTCTTATCGGACTCCCAGCGATGATTCCACAGTATGGTGAGTTTGTCGGTAGCCTTGTTGGCAGCGCTCTCATGGAAATCTAATCCGATCGGCAGCACCTTACTTTTATCGTTGATTTCATCGATATGACGAGACAATCCTGATGTTGGAAAGCGCTTTAAAAATTGGGGAAGCGCAGTTATAAATGAGACCTTATGATAGTCCGAGTTGAAATAAACGCAATCGCTCAGGATGGCTGAAGTAAAGTTGATCCATCCGTAGTGATGATCACGATCCAATGCTATATCATGATCATCCGCGCTCCAAGGGTAGGTGATCTGATTTTCATGAAAATATAGGGCCGTTGGCGTGTCTCTGTAGTGAGGACTTAAACAGCTTTTGAATAAACCCAGGTCTACCATATCTGTGACTAAGAATAAGTCGTAGTCAGAGTCTGAGTCATTGATTTGTTGCGCCAGAGTCAGGGCACCTGAAGCCATCTTCCACTTCCAGTGCACGGGTTTCAGCGCATAGATTTCGATATCATGGCGAGAGTGTCGCTGGAGCCCTATGGACCAGAGGCGATGACTGACATCATAGAATGGATCTACTAAAGCTATACGCATCCTGCAAAATATAAATCCTATTAAATATTATTTATAGACTCTTAGTAATTTGGTGATATGGTAGAACAAAGGAGAGTAGAAACGGATGTGTTAATCATTGGAGCGGGTGTTGCAGGATTATCTGCTGCGATCAAGTTAGCCATGCACAAGCCAGACTTGCAGATCACTATAATTACCAAGACCAATAAGACCACCAGTAATACGAGCTGGGCGCAGGGAGGTATCGCTTCGGTCTGGGACTTTAGTGTGGATGGCTATGACAAGCATATAGAGGACACCCTAATCGCAGGTGATGGTCTCTGTGATCCTGAGATCGTCTCAATTGTAGTCAAGGAGGGTCATGAGCGAGTCAAAGAAATTATTGATTGGGGAGCACGATTTGATAAAGAAGATGATGGAGATTATAACCTAGGTATGGAGGGTGGACATTCTGAGAACCGCATCCTACACTATAAGGATATCACGGGCTGGGAAGTCCAGAGATCGCTTAATGAGAAGGTCAAGCAGTATCCGAATGTCACACTTGTTGAACATTACTTCGCACTCGATATCATCACTCAACATCATAAAGGAAGAAATATCACTCGTCTCGTGCCAGATACGGAATGCTATGGTGCCTACGTATTCAATAGTGAGACGGAAGATATCGATACGATCATGGCTAAAGTGACAGTCATGTGTACGGGTGGGGCAGGACAGATCTATAAAAACACAACTAATCCGGTGATCGCAACAGGCGATGGCATATCGATGGTCTATCGAGCTAAGGGTAGGGTGGCCAATATGGAGTTCGTGCAGTTTCACCCAACGGCACTCTATCAGAACACTGGGGAAAATCCTGACTTTCTTATTTCTGAGGCAGTCCGAGGTATGGGAGCGATATTAAAGACTCCCGATGATAAGGAGTTCATGCAAAACTATGATGAGCGACTATCGCTGGCCCCGAGGGATATTGTAGCCAGAGCGATTGACAACGAGATGAAAGTAACGGGTGCTGACCATATGAGTCTGGACTGTAGGCATCTGGATCACGAGGAATTTCTAGAGCACTTCCCTAACATCTATGAGAAGTGTAAGAGTGTCGGGATAGACCCATTCGTTGATTTAATCCCTGTGGTTCCTGCTTGCCACTATATCTGTGGAGGCATACTAGTTGACGAGTGGGGTAAGAGCTCTATTGAGAATCTCTATGCAGCAGGAGAATGTACTTGTTCGGGACTCCATGGCGCCAATAGACTTGCGTCCAATAGCCTGTTAGAAGGACTAGTATTTGGCCATCGGGTAGCGATGGATATTGCTGACAAATTGGATGACATTAGCCTAACTACTGATGTGCCAGATTGGGATGCAGAAGGGACTTCCAAGCCTCAGGAAATGGTCTTGATCACGCAGAGTTGGAAGGAACTCAAAGAAATCATGAGCTACTATGTAGGTATCGTTCGTACTAACGTCAGATTACGTAGGGCCGACAATCGCCTCTTCCTCCTCTATGATGAGACCGAAAAGCTATACTCCAAGACAACTATATCACCACAGCTATGTGAACTGAGAAACTTGATCACAATAGCTTACCTCGTCACTAAAGGGGCCGAGATGCGCAGAGAGAGTCGGGGCTTACATTACAATACAGACTTTCCAGATCACTTCGACTATCTGGAGATGAC
>CAZJTO010000111.1:4968-8131 GCA_964548935.1 uncultured Saprospiraceae bacterium | reverse complement strand
TTTCTTTTGTCTTATTCCTCTACTTTGGTAACATCTTTGATACGTGGTACGAAGTCCATTGATACTGAATTCATGCAGTATCGTAGGCCTGTTGGCTTTGGACCATCTCTGAATACATGACCGAGATGCCCTTCGCATCTAGCGCAGTGTACTTCTGTACGAGCGTAGCCGAGTTTGTAATCGGTATCTTCTGCTACGTAGTCCGACTTGATCGGCTCCCAAAAACTTGGCCATCCCGTGCCTGACTTATACTTGGTGTTGGAGTCAAACAGTGCGAGCCCACAACCACGACAGCTATAGATGCCATCTCCTTTGTGATTCCATAGGTCACCAGAAAATGATCGTTCGGTACCGGCGTTGCGAAGTACAGAGTATTCTAATCTGGTCAGCTCTTGTTGCCATTGTTCGTGAGACTTTTCTACGGGCACAACTTCTTCTGGAAATTCTGCTTTGGGTGTGTACTGCTGTTCCTTAACCGCATCCTCAGCAGCCAATGCACGTTGTGACTTGGCTTGGCAGCTCATAATGCATAATGACAGTAAAATCAAAATCTTATTCATAGTTCTTTAATTTATTAATCGTCGGACTCTCCACGGAGTCGTTTGTCTTGTTTTTGTGCAATTAACACGATTTTTCTCATCAATGATACGATCGAGAGAAAAAGCAAATAGCCAAAGGTGAATACAATATAAATCCACTTAAACGACTTGGCCTCACTGATACTTAAACCCGAAAACCACCAAGCCATCGCTCCACCTACAACGCAAATTATAATGAATGAATAGATAGACTTGTTCCAATATGGTGTCACATTGTCGGCACTGAGACTGAGCACGCTGTTGCATACCGCGAACATCAGCACCATAGATGCCGATACAGTCCAAGCCTGATGCTGCGGCACATCTAAGATGCCTAGCCAATGAGGGACATAAAACAACAGGGTGAACGCCGGTATCGCTAGTAGCGCTACCAAACACTGGTGATATGGATTGACCTCCTTGTCGAATAGCTTCGGATTGTCAGAACTATCATTCATACTTAAGGAAACAGCTACATGGGGAGCTTAGTTCTAAATATCAGGTGATAGGGTCGCCATAGAGATCATAATCTTCAGAGCCTGTAATCTTAATCATGGCGAAATCGCCCATGCGGAGATAATGCTTCTTGGCATCGATCAACACCTCATTGTCCACTTCTGGTGAGTCATACTCAGTACGCCCTACGAAGTATCCGCCTTCTTTTCGATCTATCAGAACCTTGAGTTCTTGTCCGATACGGGCGGTATTGTGATCGTATGAGATGTCACGCTGGATATCCATCAGTTTATTGGCTCGCTCAGCCTTAATCTCTGCGAGCACATCGTCAGTCAACTCGTGTGCCGAAGTGTCCTCCTCATGCGAATATTGAAATACCCCTACCCGATCAAAACTCATGTCCTCGACGAAGTCGCACATATCCTGAAACTCAGCATCCGTCTCTCCCGGAAACCCCACCATAAAGGTGGTCCGGATTGCAATATTGGGCACGACTCGCTTAGCATGTTGTATCAACTTACGCATCTCCACCTGTGTGATATGGCGTCGCATCCGATCCAAGACAGCATCATTGCCATGCTGTAGTGGTATATCGAGATAGTTACAGACCTTAGGCAGTTCTGCCATGACCTCAAAGATCTCAGTCGGAAACTTGGTAGGATACGCATAATGCAATCTAATCCACTCGATGCCCTCGACTGCTGACAGCTCTCTCAGCAGTTGTGGCAGCTCTCTCTTCTTGTAGATATCCAGTCCGTAGTAGGTAAGCTCTTGAGCGATTAACATGAGCTCCTTGACGCCACGTTTGGCTAATTCTTTTGCCTCCCGCACTAAGTCTGGTATCGGTCTTGACACGTGCTTGCCTCTCATCAATGGTATCGCACAAAAAGAACAAGTGCGATTGCACCCCTCAGAGATCTTGAGGTAAGCATAGTGAGGCAGGGTAGAGATCTTGCGCTCCCCGATGAGCTCATGCTGATAGTCCGCATTAAACTTTGCCAGTATACCGGGTAGTTCCATCGTCCCGAAGTATGCGTCTACTTCTGGGATCTCTACCTCCAAGTCGTCCTTGTACCGCTGTGACAGACAGCCTGTCACGTAAAGTTTCTCTATTTCTCCCGCCTTCTTGCGCTCGACGTTGGCGAGAATGGTGTTGACCGATTCTTCTTTTGCCAGATCAATAAACCCGCAAGTGTTGACGATGACGACATCAGGATTCTCATCTTCATGCTCGTGATAGGCATTAATCTCATTGCCCTTGAGTTGTGTTACTATATTTTCAGAATCGACAAGATTCTTGCTACAGCCGAGAGTGATCACCTCAACCTTTTCCTTCAGCTTCTTAGTCTTCATGCGGCCGCAAAGATAGAACCCATGATGATCAATTTCAGTTTTCATTGCGGTTTATAAAATGAGAGGCGCCGAGGATACGTTGGAATATACATGGCGATCAAACAGACTTTAGTTGCAGTGCTCCTTTTATTCCTGACTCAGGGGCTGTATAGCCAGGTTGGCGTCAGGGTATTATACAATACCAATAGCTACTCAGGTTGGAATGATTTTTTTAGGGATGATGCCAATGTCCTTGGTAATAACGATCGGGTATTTTCAACTTCAGTCAGTGTCAGCTTAGATTATTGGATCCGGCTTAGAGATCAACGGATCGAGTTCTATCCCTACATCAGCTATCACCAGACGAGTACTGACCTGACATTTACCAATGTCGATCTTGGACTGCGGCAGATCGGTGGTGGTATCAACGCACATATTTATGTATTGGACCTAATCGATGATTGTGATTGTCCTACCTTCAGCAAGCAAGGGACCTTCTTTAAGAAGGGTTTCTTTCTCTTGGCGGGAGTGGGAGCGGACTTTTCTACTAAAGCTGTGAATGGAGATTTTAGAGACGGCAATTTTGATGCAACATTTCAGGGAGGTCTGGGCCTTGATATCGGCGTGACTGACATTATCACACTGACGCCAATCCTCAGATATCAGTATTATCCCGATATCTCGTGGCATGAGCTTGCACCAGAATTCGGTTTAGATGCTAACAATGTGCCCTCCTCAGCAGGACAACTGGGTATAGGGCTACGGGTGGGAATCCGCTTAGACTATAGATAGTAAGG
>CAZJTO010000111.1:0-4868 GCA_964548935.1 uncultured Saprospiraceae bacterium | reverse complement strand
GGGAATCCGCTTAGACTATAGATAGTAAGGCGTGGCAAAATGCCACAGGACTACACCGCCACATACCGCTACATTTAGCGAGTGCTTCGTACCATATTGCGCAATCTCAATGCACTCATCCAGCAGTGGAAGCAGCTCAGCGCTCAGCCCATTGACTTCATTGCCAAATACTAATGCATACTTCCTATCCGTCGAGACTTGATAGCTTGCCAGTCTCTTCGACTGATCTGTTTGCTCGATGCCGATGATATGATAACCCTCAGCTTTAGCTTTGGCAGCAGCCTCTGAGACGTCTTCCGTATAACTCCATGTCACTGTATCGGTAGCGCCTATGGCGGTCTTTAATATCTCTTTGTGGGGTGGACGTGCTGTGATGCCACATAGCACGATATGCTCTATTCGATATGCATCCGATGTCCTAAAGAATGATCCGACGTTCATGCCTGATCTGATATTGTCGAGTATGACTGTAATAGGTATTTTGTCAGCAGACTGGTATCCAGTCCTATCTAATCGCCCGAGCTCCTCCAGTTTAAGCTTACGCATCTATAGTGACGAAGCTAGGCTCTTAGTGTTTTTATATTCAATAGCGGCCTCTACGAGCGCTACGAACAGTGGGTGCGGCTCCTCTACCCTACTCCTATACTCAGGGTGGAACTGTACACCGACATAAAATGGGTGTTCAGGAATCTCCACTATTTCGACTAAGTCGCTCTGAGGATTAATACCTGACGGGACCATACCGAAAGACTCAATCTGCTCTCTGTACTTGTTGTTAAACTCATATCGATGTCTATGTCGCTCAGTTATCTGAGTCTTCTGGGCATAAATCTGTGCGGCTCGTGTTCCTGGCTTGATATCGCAGTCATATGCTCCTAATCTCATAGTCCCTCCCTTCTTACTGATCTCTTTCTGCTCTAACATCAGGTCGATCACCAAGTGAGCAGCTTCTGGATTGACTTCTGACGAAGCCGCATCGCTCAGTCCAACGACGTTGCGACAATACTCTACCACAGCACACTGCATGCCCAGGCATATTCCTAAGAATGGTATGTTATTCTCTCGTACATATTGTACTGCCTTGATCTTACCCTCAATCCCTCGATCCCCAAAACCCGGTGCCACGATCAATCCGTGGATCTTGTGGATCTCTAGTGGCAGATTAGTATCATCCAGATTTTCAGAGTGAATCGGTATTACATTGACCTTACAGTAATTCATAGCACCCGCATGACCGATCGCCTCATAGATCGATTTATAGGCATCTGCCAGTTCATTGTACTTACCAACTAAGACAATGTTGACCTCGTGTCGTGGATTGTTATATCGAAACAAAAACTCTTTCCACTTGGTGAGGCTCAGCAACTTTGGGGGATCCAATTTAAGGTGCTCGATGACGATATCATCTAGTTGCTCCTGCTCCATGAGAAGGGGCACTCTGTAAATCGTATCTGCATCCACCGCTTCAATTACATTGCGCTTCTCGACGTTGCAAAACAAGGCCAACTTTTCTTTGATTTCCTCAGAGATCGTAGACTCCGTGCGACAGACTAATATGTCAGGTATGATACCTGCCATCTGTAGCTCCTTGACGGAGTGTTGGGTCGGCTTAGTCTTATGCTCCCCTGCGGCTCGCAGATATGGGATCAGCGTTAAGTGAATAACGAGGCAATCTTTCTTTTTAAGTTCTCTTTTGATCTGGCGCAGAGCCTCGAGATACGGTAGTGACTCTATATCACCCACTGTACCTCCTAGCTCGGTGATGATCACGTCATACTTGTCATCCTCCTCAAGCAATCTGATTCTTCTCTTGATCTCATCGGTGATGTGCGGGATAATCTGTACCGTCTTACCGAGGTAGGCCCCTTCACGCTCCTTATTGATCACAGTCTGGTATATCCTACCTGTAGTGACATTGTTGGCTTGCGATGTATTAATATTTAAAAATCGCTCGTAGTGTCCGAGGTCCAAGTCAGTTTCGGCACCATCATCTGTTACAAAGCACTCTCCATGCTCATAGGGATTGAGTGTGCCGGGATCGACATTGATATACGGATCAAATTTTTGTATGGTAACACTGAGGCCTCGATCTTGTAGTAATTTGGCCAGTGAAGAGGAAATAATTCCTTTACCAAGTGATGAGGTTACACCGCCCGTAACGAATATAAATTTGGACATTTTAAGCTGATTTCATTACGGCAAATAAAGGTATATGATTTTGCCGAGGTGTAATCATAATCTGTGGGATAGATATGAAAAAACATTTAATACATCCTACGATTAATTTTACAAAAAGATAATGCGCTTATGCGCATTCTCCCACGCCTGACGAGCTTAAGATGACTATCTTGGCGCACTTTATTTTATGCAGTGAGTTGGAGTAATTTAATAGTCATTTTACAAGTAACAGGATCGCTGGCGCTATTCATATATGGTATGAAGGTGCTCAGTGATGGCATCCAGAGAGCCTCGGGAGCACAGCTACGCTCCTTATTGAGACGACTGACACGCAGCAACTTCAATGGCATTGCCTTTGGTACGCTGTTCACCTCTTTAATCCAGACATCATCGGCGTCGACGGTGATGATTATAAGTTTGGTCAATGCGGGTATGATCTCTGTCCGGCAGTCCGTAGGGCTCATTATGGGGGCTAACATCGGGACGACGATCACTGCATGGATCGTATCCTTTGGTGGATTCTTATTTAAGTTGAGTTCATTGACACTGCCGATTTTGGCATTCGCAGTACCCTTGTTTTTCAGATCAAACAAGAAGTATAAGGTTTGGGGTGAGACGGCGATTGGTTTTGCCCTGCTGTTTATTGGGTTGGATTTTCTCAAAGCCTCGGTGCCCTCATTTCAAAATCAGGAAGTATTTGACTTCATTAAAGACTTCACCTCCTATGGGCAGTTGTCCTTTCTTTTGTTTATCATAATCGGACTGTTCATCACGCTGATCTTGCAGTCTTCGTCCGCCTCTATGACCTTGACATTAGCGATGACCTTCAATGGCTGGCTGCCAGTGGACTTGGCGGCCTACATGATCATCGGAGAGAATATTGGAACCTGTTTTACTGCTGAGGTAGCCGCTTTAGTAGGTAATAAATACTCGAGGCGGTCAGCCCGTATCCATACGCTGTTTAATGTGGTCGGTGCGCTAATCATGTTCTTTTTTACGCCCGCTATTTTAGATCTACTGGAGGGCATATTTGACATGATCACAAATCGCACGAATTCTTTTGCTTCTAAAGAGCTTTCAACGATTGGCTTAGCAGCATTTCACACCTCGTTTAATGTCTTTAATACGATCATTCTGGTCTCCTTTATCCCATTTTTGATGAGGGTGGCTCAATGGACATTGCCACGGGAAAGCAAGAATGCCGCTACGAGTACCAACAAGCAAGCCATCACGCTATCAGAACTATCGCCTCTCGAAATCCAACATCAGCTCTTACTACAAGGCAAGCATATCGAGACAATGCATAATCTCATCGAAAAAGAGTTTAAATCTATTGATCAAGAGGAACAAAAGGAGTTGATGGATCGCATCGGACAGCTTCACGCTGAGTTGTTCGACCTTAAAGATCTCATAGAAGATAAGACCTTCAAATATTCTAATTCAGGTAATAGTCAGAAGATCGTGCGCAATGTAGGCACCTACTTTAGGATGAGTCAAAACATGTGCAGGATCGCAGATCTCACTTTAAATCTCGGACAGTATATCAAGGAAAAATCTGAAACGAAGGTGTGGCTCACCCCTCTGCAGCGCACAGAATTGTATAAAATCATGGATAGCGTCCAGCTTGCCATACAGATACTACTGCAAAATCTAAAGAAAGATAATTATGCCGATGTGGATCTCACTGAAGCCTCAGAGGTCGAGCGAGTCATCAATCGTCATCGTGACCATGCAAGCGAGATCAGCATCGAAAACAAGGACGAGTTTGATTTTAATCTGTCTGGCACGCTACTATTCATTAAGATGATATCAATCTGTGAAAATATCGGAGATCGACTCTATGACATCTCTAATGACATGATCGTCAATAAAAAGGGGGGTGTTTAGTGATAAACTCGCACTGTTGTTAGCTCATGCACAAAATTGAATTAATTTTAGGCCAATTAAAGACTAATTGATTTGTCTGAGGTAGTCATGTGGTTTGGTTTCGCCTTCGCTGCTTATTCTGTAGTCGGAAACGATGTTATCCAAACTCTCGGAACATTCTTGACATCTAATGAAAAAAGTAGGAAGTGGTATGAACTCTGGGCATTTGCCGGAAGTATCATGGTCGCAATACTGATCATTGGGTATCTCGGCATGGGAGATTATTTCGGGCTTGGAGGTAATGATATCGCATTTGGTCGCCTTGACAAGATCGAAAGAGTCGATGAACTGACATGGCACTATGCCCTACCTCCCCTCGTATTATTAGGACTAACAAGACTCGGCATACCGGTCAGTACGACCTTCTTAATCTTGACTTTCTTCAGTACCAAGAGCCTCCCTGGCATGGTATCTAAGTCTCTGATGGGCTACATAATAGCATTTGGGGTGGGTGCGATACTCTATACGCTGATCACTAAAGCCACAGAAAAGAAATTCCTCACCTATCCAATCGGCACCGAAGGCCATGGTTTATGGACGAGTCGCAAGTTTTGGATAGGGGCTCAGTGGTTCTCTACGGCATTTCTATGGAGTCAGTGGTTAACTCAAGATCTTGCTAATATCTATGTCTATTTGGGCAAAGATGATATGAGTCTAATGACATTTATTGCCTCATTAGTTATACTCGTCGGACTGTTAGGCTACATCTTTTATTCTAAAGGTGGAAAGATTCAGGATATCGTACGTGCTAAAACCAATACCGG
>CAZJTO010000110.1:6389-8155 GCA_964548935.1 uncultured Saprospiraceae bacterium | reverse complement strand
TTGTAGGCTATTTTCTCTTCCTCGGAGGCATCATCTCAAGATTAATTAGGGAGTCTCGACAGAATGCTACAAGTGAGCTCGTGTCATTAGGAGTCTGTGGCGTATTAGCCATTATAATCTTCTTGTTGCTACCACAGGATTATGACCTTCTTAATACCAAGTTGTTCCGGTTTCCATTCTACTTTTTTGGGATAGCAGCCATAATGCATTTAGTGATCGCATATGTCCCGTTCATCACCAAAGGTAGCGACGGTGATTTTTGGGAGTATAACCGAAAAGTGTTTATCCGCATCGTGGAGTCGGGTTTCTTTTCGGGAGTCTTATTTCTCGCTGTCCTGTTGGCATTGGTGGCGATAGATAAGTTGTTCGGCATTGAGTTTGATGGACGTATATACGGCTACGTAGCAGTCAGTATTTTTGGCATATTCAATAGCATTTATTTCTTAAGTAAATTTCCGGAGTTAGACTATGATGACAATGTAGAGCGACCATTGAGTGCTTTTCTGGTCTTCACCCAGTTCTTGCTGATTCCGATTACGATTATCTACATGATTATCTTGTATGCTTATGGCGTCAAGATTGTCCTTGATGGAGAACTGCCGAGGGGATGGATTGGAAACTTGTCACTGTGGTTTTCTGTGATCGGAGTATTCACTTATCTCCTTAATTATCTCAATCCGAGATTTAGCAATCGCCAGTTCGTTCGACAGTTTATAAGATATTTCTTCATAGTGTTGATTGTGCCTGCCATCCTCTTAATGATTAGCATATATCGCCGCATAGGAGATTATGGTATAACTGAGGAGCGTTATGTCCTAGCCATGGTGGCATCATGGCTCACACTGATTATAGTCCTATACGGTATCCTGCGATGGCGATCCCTAAAATGGGTGCCGATCACCTTGTCAGCAGTAGTCGCCTTTGGCCTTTTATCGGGGCCAATGAGCATATTTGGAGCCACCCTCAGTAGTCAGAAGGATAGACTTCACGAGATGATGATGAGTGGTGGCTTGATTGGAGGAGGAGTAATAGATGTAGAGCTAACACAATCGGATATTACCGACCAATTGAGATACCTCGATGAGCGATCTGATCTGTCATTCATCAATGATTGGTTGAGCGCTCCATTGCAATTTAGAGATGAGCATGTGAAGCAAGATACCAGCAACGCTCAGATTGTAACTCTTCACTTCAATCTCAAGGATGGGTACTATGCATTCCCGAACAACGAGTATATCTCTATCACGAGCGAAGGTGAATTCCTACAGTCAGTAGAAGAGTACAGAGAGCTACTGTATTTTGATATAATGGATGATAATATGAAGCGATCTATGGATGCTGCAGAGATCATAGATGGTCAATTATATGTTAAGTATGACGGTGTGAGCTATCCGACAATATTAAGGGATAGCATTGCAGTCTGGCATAATTCAGATGATTCTTTTAATGAGCCACCATATCGCTTACCCGTAAATATTAGCCCATATAGCGGAGATTTGTATTTTTTACGTCTTGAAGGAGAGCAGATTGGATTGGACTCCATTTACATGAGATATGCTCAGGGTTTTCTGTTGATCAGATGATAATTCATAATAGGTATGAACGCAATGGAGGCCTGATTCTTTTTCATGCTGACCTTCTGGAAAATTCTTGCGTTATGCTGTCTCTATGCTGAGTTGATAATTCTGGTAATCATTATCACGTATGTTGCATTTGTAGAGTGGGTAAGGAATGGACATCAACAGTGGGTGAGGGAGCAGCCTTGT
>CAZJTO010000110.1:0-6289 GCA_964548935.1 uncultured Saprospiraceae bacterium | reverse complement strand
AAAAGTTACTCGCCGAAGGCCACAAACTCGATATGAAAAGAGAGACGACTCTTAGATAGACTTAGATGCGGTATTGTGAGCCAAACAAATAAGATTTTATACCCGACAAGTCCCCAATAAAAAACAACAAGCCAAGACAATATCTTCAATTAAAAACCACTACTGGAAAAGTAATTTTCAAAATGAATATTAGTGATCTACCCCAATGGGTCACGACCCATTGAAGGCCTTAATGGTGTAAAAAGAGTTTTACTATCACACGGACGCAAGCACAGCCAACGCCCAACATGAGAGACAATACCGGGGATATGTATTTCACTAGATTGGAAGGAGAACAGTTTGGTATGGACTCAATACGTATAGATTATACCAATGGTATTCTCCTCATCAAATGATCTGAAATTAACAGCAACATGATCATTTGATCAAAAAATATACTGCATATTTACATTGCCCGTTTAAACCATCATATATCTACTATAACTATGATCTATAAGGCCCTAATCATAATCTCGTGTCTACTATTCGTTGCATTTTCCTCATGTCGCAATGTCGATGCTAAAGAAGTCAATACCCAAATTAATACAGAAGTCGTAAAGCCTAAAGGGAAGAAGTCAAAAAAAGAACATAAGTTGAGTCCACTCGACACGACCAAACTATCATCGGTATCAAGCATGTATGACGTGAATGCTGCTGATTTAGTGATCTCACTCCCTGATGAATTAAAGGAAATATCTGGATTGTCATTTGAACAGACCAATAATCAGTTCCTCGCTAATAACGATGAAAAGGGCTTCATTTATCACCTTGACATGGACGGTCAGATTGTAAAGAAAGTGGACTTTGGCAAAGATGGAGATTATGAAGGGATCGAAAGAGTAGGGGATGCGATCGTCGTCTGCAAAAGTAAAGGCGATCTATATTTTTACGATGTCAATACTGAGGAAACACTGAAAGTCAAGACAGACTTAAAAGATCGCAATAATGTTGAAGGCTTAACATATGATCAAGACCACGACTTGTTACTCTTAGCATGTAAGGGTGCCGCCTTAACCGAAAAGAAAAGTAAGCATGAGAAGTTCATCTATGCCTATAATCTAAAGCTCGAAGTTCTACACGAGGAGCCATTTCTCATCATGCGAGATGCTGTTCATCTCTCGTACGTAGAGTATCACATCAAGGATATCAACCAAGAGGAGAAAGAAGACTTACAGAAGCGAGTTAAGGACTTTGCACCTTCAGGAATTGCTATAAGTCCAGTAAATCATGACTTATATGTGCTGTCCGCAAGAGGGAGCTTCGCAGTAGTCTATGATGAGAATCATGATTTTAAGGATATCTTGTTTTTTGACGAAAAGATAGTGCCTCAGCCCGAGGGAATCTGTTTTAACCCACAAGGAGACTTATACGTAAGTACAGAAGGCACGAAGTCAGAAGCCAAGATATTCAAGTATCCCAAGTTATAATCAACATGATTGGGTCACAGGATTAACTGCATGATGCAGATATCTTCCCACTGACCATTTTTAAATCCCACTTCTTTTTGCACGCCTACGATCTCATATCCTAAGGCTAAGTTGTAAGCTATGCTTCTTCTGTTAGAGTTGAAGATCTTAGCGACGAGGTGATGATAGTTCATGGCTCTGCATTGATTGATGATGTACTGCTTGAACCTTGTGCCGATTCCCTTGCCTGTGGCTTGTTCTGCTAAGAATACCGATGTCTCAGCAGCATATCGATAACCAGCACGATCGCTATATCTTTTTATAATGCCCCATCCGATAAGCTGACCATCAATACTCACGACATAGAGCTGTTCACGATCATTGAATTGATCCACCCAATTTTTAATATCTGCGGCTGTATAGTATCGCTCCACCATCGTGGTAAGGTTAGATTCAATATGCTCATTATAGATCTGTGCTATACGGGCATAATCATCGGAGGTCGCTATCGCATATTGCTCAGTCATGATCGGCTGCATGTGTTGTGACTTGATCCAAAAATATATTAATCTCCCTTACACTATGTTCATAATTCAGTCGCCAGTCACCGTGATAGTAATTGGGATATACTCTAATTCTCGACGGATTGTCTGATTGTTGAAGGGCCTCATAGAGTCGCTTGCTCTGATCCGGTGGTACGTAGCTGTCCCGGCCTCCATACGCAAGATAGAAGGACGGACTCTCCTTGGTGATGAGATCCGTAGCGTTGACGCTGTGATCGACTACATAGGCGTTGATCAGTCTTTGGGTAATAGGATGAAAGTACCTGGGATCGTCAATGTCTAAATCCGAAAAGCCATACCAGCTAATCACTGCAGTAAAGATCTTGTGTTGCAGTGTAGCATAATTAATAATCTGTGCTCCAGCCGATAGACCCCAGCCGATCATATGATTAGTATCGATCGATAGTTCTTCACTGCGGTCTTTGAGCCAATGGTAAGCGATGACGAGATCGTCAATAGGTTCGGGGAAGGTAGATTTAGGTAGCAAGGAGTAGTTTACACTGGCTATAATATATCCACGCTTAAGTTGTGCCCAGATAGCAGGCGGTATGTTCTTGCGAGATCCTGTTATCCACCCACCACCATGAGCATAGATGATGATGGGCCTCTTATCGCTTGAGGTGTGCTTGGGAAGATATAGATCGAGTTTTTGATGTTTGGCGGTCCCATAATGATGAGTGACAGGTTTATAGCGACTGGTGTGATATATCCATATAGACCATACTCCATTGATCACAATAGACATTGCGTTCAATATATCTCGGGTAATGTTGCTGAATATCCCCATCCCACCGATGAAGTTATTCTATTATTGCACTTCATTCCACCTTTCATATGAATCAGAAAGAACTCGACAGGTTAAGATCGTGGCCATTGCATCATGCGTGGGGAGTACAATCCATACATGCAGAAGAAGGAGAGTCTACGCTCAATGTTGAGGTCTCTGATGAGATGAGTAACCCTGTAGGAGCACTTCATGGTGGGATCATATATGCGCTATGTGATGTAGCTGCATACAGTGCATTACTCAGCATCATAGATGAATCCGAGTCCGGAGTAACCCATCAGATCAACGTACAGGTCCTGCGCCCAGTAGCCATAGGAGCCGCTCTGAGTTTGAAAGGCAGCGTGGTTAAACGGGGTAGGAGTCTGGCATTCATAGAGGTCAAGGGCTATGTGAATAACAAGGTCGTAGCATCCGCAACAGTCACTAAGTCGATGATTAAGACAGCTTAAGGTCGATGGAGATATGAGTAAGACCATTAATAATGAGTTGCGCCAGGAGATACTCAGCCAGAGTATTTGGTCCTTAATGCTGAAGTTTTCCCTTCCAGCGATCATTGCCATGTCCATCAATAGTCTCAATACCTTTGTTGATGCGCTTTTTATCGGGCAGTACGTCGGTCAAGAGGCCTTAGCTGCCGTATCCTTAGCATTTCCTTTGACGATGCTGACTAATGCCTGTGCTGCTATGGTCAGTGTCGGGGGCTCATCACTGCTTAGCATCGCTATTGGCGCCAATCAAGTCGATATACAAGAGAAAATATTTGGGAGTACTACGATTATCTCGGTCGTGGTATCATTGGCACTTATGACCTTTGGGTTGGTCTATGCCGAGGAACTGATCCAACTGATGGGTGGCTCAGGTAACCTCGTGACTATCGGAGCACTCTACTATCGCATTATGATGATGGGGGCCTTCGTGCGCATTTATGGCCTCGTGCTAAATACCCTAATTCGTGCCGAGGGCAAGATGAATGAGGCGATGTCATACCTCATTGCTGCCACAATCCTCAATATCATACTCAATCCGATCTTCATCGTGGTATTAGATTGGGGCGTTGAGGGAGCGGCATGGTCTACGATTGTAGCGATGCTGGTACTAACCATTACGGGCTTGGTATATTTCCTAAGGAGGCGAGCCAACTACCGGATTGATATGTCCTATTGGCGATTAGAAAGCCATATCGTCAAGCCGATACTTAGTGTCGGTGTGTCCGCCATGATGATGCAGATTATGTTCCTGGTACAGCAGATTTTTGTATTTAGGTCTATAGCCCATTATGGCAGTGATTGGCATATCGCATTCATGGGTGCCTGCTATAGGATCATGATCTTTATGGTTATGCCAATCTTTGGATTTTCACAAGCCCTCCAGCCTATAGTTGGGATCAATTTTGGTGGCGACCAGTTAGCTCGCGTTAAGGAGGCATTTGTCTTATTTGCCAAGATATCCACAGCTATGTTGTTTGTGTTTTGGGTGTTAGAGTTGATGTTTCCAGAGATCATTTTATCGTGGATGCTACCTGATGCGACCTTTTCAGCGAACGATATTTTCAACTTCAGGATACAGATGTTGAGTTATATCGTATTTCCATTCTTCTTGATGGGTGTAACCATGTTTCAGTCGATCGGTAGGGCGCGAATTGCAGGATTTATGCTTGTTGCACGGGAGTTGGCGATATTCGTTCCGATCGTGCTATTACTACCGCTAATGTATGGTGTCAATGGCATCTATTACACGATGCTGCCTGTGAATTTGATCGTTTTCTTTGCTGCGGCGTGGCTGATTAGATCAGAGTTTAAGAAGTGGTCTTTTGCATAGTGCGATTGGCGACTTCTTGATTCTCTAATGACTCAAATCTCATCTCAAAGCTTCCATGATCGCTTGTGACTGAGGTGATGCTCGTAGTCTTTACGATATCCTTATAATTCATCACCACGTCAGATTGTGGATTGCCTTCACCACCATTCTTGTGAAAAGACAGTATACACCCCTGATTCATGCACATCGTCTTGTCCTTCCACTCTTTAAACCACTGCTGGCGCTTATGCTGTAACTCATCATCGTAGAGCGTGGATGAAGCCCATAGGTGCATCTGAGTGCGTTCTGGTTTCTTGATATGGAGCTTGGTGCTATCCCACTTCAACTCATACAACACGCCCTGATCCACGATGATCATGGTGAATGGTTCAATGCCGTCAAAGTCAAACTGTGCTATGAATGTTTCTGCATTATCATAGGAGAAAAACTCTTTTGCCATGATCCCACGACTCAGCCTATAGGGTAACTTTCGTTCGTGCCTTATAAATGCTCCATTGAGTATGCATACCAGTTGGTTGGTATCCGAGATGATGATCCATGACCCAGAAGACTCTTCATCTTTAGGATAGAGTAAGGTCTTGCCATAGATATCTTCAGAGGTGATCTGCGCAGCGGAGCGTTTAGGTGCTTCGTCGCGATTAGAGGTGAAGGTATAATCACCTGTCAAAGTCGGTATATATGTAACAGTACACATTGGGAGGCCAAAAATAGATGAATAGTTGAATATGGCTCTATTGCTCTTAATGTAGTCTGCTTACTGGGTGTTAATAAATACATCCTCAAAGTACTTCACCCATGTTCCATCTACCAGCTGCTCACCGTATTCTCTAAAGCCGCCATCCTCTGTTGATGTGAAGATAAATCTCTTCGTCTCGCTACTCCTGACCACAAGCTGTCCATCTTGCATAGAGGCTGGATATCTATTGGTGCCTCGCTTATAGAAAGGGTGATAGTAAAAGGTTTCATCGTCTTCATCATATCTGATGATCGTATGCAATTGCAAGAACTCACTATTTAACTGGATGACTAAGATGCTACTATCGAGGTCATAATAGATGTGTTCGTAGGCTGCTCCTTGCTTAGCGATCTCCCCATCCTCATATGCAGTGCTCGTACCGATCCATTCTCCTGTCAAGAAACTGAGTTGCTTCATGTGTTGCTTAGCGTCTTGTTGACTACTTTGGCTATATGCCCATTGGGATACACAACACAGGAGCAGTATCAAGCAATACTTCAAGGTGGTCCATGTTGAAAAGTTGTGAGCCATCTATTTCTTTTGAAATCAAAGATAAGATAGTTTAAACTGGAAGATTTAGGAGGATTGACTTTGTAACAGATGGGGCCTTAGCAGGTGATATCATATCCGTACCGTAACCGATAAGCAACTATATCAAATTGACCAATCTAAAGTTTTGTTCTTCAATGTAGATGACTATAAACGCATTTTGCCCGGATACTAAGCTATATGGAATAATGGTAGGTGGGGTATCATAGATAGATCCGGCAATATTGTTGAAGAGTTCAAGTATTTATCCATGGGTTATTGTGAACATGAAACTGCAACTGATAAAGAATGTCACTCTTTTGTGCTTGAAAACGAACATAAAGGGATTTTGAAAATCACATTAAGTAATAATTAGTGTCGATACTGCACGATTATTGTGAGGCGTCTTACT
>CAZJTO010000109.1:0-8159 GCA_964548935.1 uncultured Saprospiraceae bacterium | reverse complement strand
AGTTATCTCTCGCATTGATTGAGATAGTATCAATCAAAAGAGTGAATCCGTTGAGCCCAACTTACGTTGGGCTCTTTTTTATCCTCAATTATACATGATTACATGATCAAGGGATCGTAACTTGATTACATCTCCGGAGCACACTGGAGCACTAAATCATTAGTGAAGATCGCTTACATCTTCTGCTTGACTGGACGATTTATAGGTGTAGTAGTACTGTTGCCCATTAGTGGTGATCTTGGTGATGTTCTTCTGATTAGAGAACAGTTCAAAGAAATGAGACACGCTAAGTTGTTCTACGGTCTCGAAATCTCTATCAGTAGATAGATTAATGAAAAAAGAATCTCCTTCAATGGTAACATCATGCACTTGTAGCGGCACATCTTGGAGGGGATAAAGCTTAATATAATGTTCGAAGTATGCTTGGACTTCCTCGTAATCTAAACCGTCCAATGTTGATTGTAAGGTCTCTCCATGGTTTCTGAGTGCGTCAACCATATCATCTCTGAACACCTTGACGGTTATGTCAATTGAAGAGTTTGAATCATCAATCTCTACGACTGATAAATAAAGCGCATGCTCGTATGTCTGTAGCGAACTAAGTAATACAATTAGCAATAGATAGAAGTGCGTCACATGGTCAAGGTAACGAATTAAGTGCCATCGATCAAGAGCCCTTACTATTTCTCAATAGCAATACTATCTCTTGATTTTAGCTATCTGATTATGGATTTCGTTAATTTCCATGAGTGCTTAAGCGATCATCTTAGAGGGAGTTGACAATCAATGGAGTACCTTAATCAGTGCGGAACTCGTGCTCGAAGTAGAGATTAACCCAATTATCCTCACTCACACCCATGAAGGTAAAAGTGTATGGACGATTAGGTAATAAGGTGGGGACGGTCGTAGTATCGGTGATGTTAAATACTACATTCTCCAAATCGTAAAAGGTGAAATTCTTGTCTATGGTATAAGTACCAGAGATGAAGTTTTCATCTTCATCTGAGATTATTTGAAAGTATATGACGTTTTCTGGTATTGAGCCGTCTTCCCAAATGAAAGAGGGGGTTACTCCATTTTCTATGACCTGTCCTAACTCTGGTCTATTTTCTGTTGGCTTTACATTGGTCTTCATTCGTATGGGTGTACAAGCATGTATTCTGCCAGGCGTCTTAAAAGTTACTACTGCCATGCGCTCACCCGGGAATGGAACATTGTTATACTTCCATAGATACCCATTGAAGATAGGTTCATTGGACAGTTCTTTCTCACGGTACTGCGTGAAATTAAGCGAATCTGCGACATCTTCTGCCTCGAAATATCTAAAATCTGTGGCTCCCTCAATCGGATAAAAGAAGACGTCGGTTGGCTCTGCAGCAGACTCGAGCAGTCCTCCTGGGGCTCCACCTGCACATGCCACTAAATCTGATAACACTCGGTCATTATTTAGCTCAAGGTAATCAGCCAATACGGTCTCATCTAACTCTGGGGTTATTGGCTCAGAGCTACATGCATATAGGCCTATGAGTAAACTGATGAAGATTAACTGTTTCATTACACGTATATAATGCTGATATTATCAATAGAGTTGCCTGAATATATTCAAGATTAAGCATAGCTGATACAAGTGTTATTTCATATGTCGTTGTTAGGACGCATCTATATCGCCCAATTATAGATTCTCAGATCTCTTGATTTTATAAATGAATGGCTTAACTTTCTCTCTTTGTGTATCACTAATACTAATGTATGTCGTCTAAGGATCGAGTAGATGTTTTAATTGTTGGGGCAGGATTATCTGGGATTTCGGCAGCTGTTCACCTTAGTAAACATTGTCCAGACAAGAGTTACGCCCTACTCGAGGCACGTGAAGCCATGGGTGGCACCTGGGACTTATTCCGATATCCAGGCATACGATCAGACTCTGATATGTATACGCTGGGGTATAGTTTCAAGCCATGGACTAATGCTCAAGCAATCGCCGATGGCCCATCAATATTGGAATATATAAACGAAACTGCTCAGGAGTACGGTGTAGCTGAACAGATACAATACAACTCCAAAGCTGTTGCAGCAGAATGGTCATCGCAACAAGCCCGCTGGACAATAACTGTGCACAATACTAGCTCCGATCAATCAGAGCGTACAATTACGTGTCGGTTTTTATTTATGTGTTCGGGATACTACAATTATGATCAAGGATATACCCCAGAGTTTGAAGGCTTGCAAGACTATGAAGGACAATTTGTACATCCGCAACAATGGACATCAGATATTGACTATAAAAACAAGGATGTAGTGGTTATCGGGAGTGGTGCCACTGCAGTAACACTGGTGCCTGAGCTTGCCAAGGAAGCCAAGTCTGTGACCATGCTTCAGCGCTCTCCTAGCTATATGGTATCAGGGCCGAGAGAGGATGTTATTGCCAACTTTTTCAAGTCTATTCTCCCGGCTCAGACGGCCTACAATATTATCCGATGGAAGAATATAAAAATAAGCTCACTGAGCTATAAAGCCTGTAAGAAATGGCCCAATACTATGCGCGGCATCTTTGTCAAAGGTGTAAGAAAAGAGCTCGGTGACGAATATGACATCGATACACACTTTCAACCTCATTACAATCCCTGGGAACAAAGACTCTGTTTGGTACCAGAAGGAGAATTGTTCGATGCCATTAAGGATAAGCGAGCTGATATCGTGACGGATCACATAGATCGGTTAACTCCTGACGGTATAAAGCTTACTTCTGGTGAACACCTAAATGCAGATCTTATCGTCTGCGCTACGGGATTGGAACTGAAACTCCTGGGTGGTATGACCGTAAAACTTGATGGCGCCCAATTAAACACTGCTGATTTAGTATGCTTCAGGGGTGCTATGTTTCAAGACATCCCCAATATGGCGCTTGCTTTTGGATACACTAATGCGTCATGGACCCTGAAGTGTGATCTGGTCTGTGAATACGTCTGCAGATTGCTCAATCATATGGACGCGATAAATGCCACGAGTTGCACACCTCGCCTAACTGATGATACTGTAGAGAAGTTAGATTTCGTAGACTTCAGCTCAGGATATTTTAAGCGAGGACTACATAACCTGCCAAAACAAGGTAGTCATGGCCCCTGGGTGGTCAATCAGAATTATAAGAAAGATGTGAAAAGCTTCAGGAAGAGTGATCTCAATGAAGCAGAACTCGAATATGCCTATTCGTAGAATTACACATTAATCCAGAGTGATTCGTTAGCTTTGGGCTCCGTGACAGATCAACAAAGTCGATATAAGCGCCTACTGGATTGTATAGAGTCTGAGCGGCAAGCCGAAGAAGATTATTTCCGTCGATTATCGACTTCTAAGACAACTAAAGAGCGTATCAAGTCTGGGATACTCTGGCAACCAGTAGAAATCGCACGTCAGCATTATACCGTAGGCGAGTATGTAGAACTAGAGCTGACCCCTGCAAGCCCATCTGCCAGCAGCGGTAGTAATAATTTTAAAGCAGGAGCCAGTGCCATATTTTATATTCAAAAAGAAGAACGAATAGAATTTCGAGGAGCTATCTCTTATGCGAACCGCAAGAAAGTACGAATCATCTTATCGTCGGATATTATCGCCAAAGATCATATCCTCAAGGGTAGCACTATGGGTATCGAGCTCATCTATGATGACAGGTCCTATAAAGTCATGAAAGAGAGTGTGCGCACGGTCATGAAAGCCAAGGAAGGACCAATCGCACAACTCAGACACAGCGTAGCAAATCAATCCATAGAGCAGACATCCGAAGAACCAAAGATCATCTTTAGGGATGATCATCTGAATCCATCTCAGCAAAATGCTGTGAGAGGATCTCTCGGAGCAGAATTGCTATCGATCATTCACGGTCCTCCCGGAACTGGAAAGACGACAACACTAGTCGAGTTAGTCAGACATATGGCTGCTAATCAACTCAAGGTCTTAGTATCGGCTCCAAGTAATGGAGCAGTAGACTTGCTCACGAGGAAGCTGGATGAATCAGGTGTCAATGTCATCCGTATCGGCAATGTAACCCGCATAGGTGATCATATCGCCGATCTATGTCTCGACGAAAAAATCCGTAATCATAAGGATTGGCAACATATTAAGCAGGTCAAAATCGAAGCAGAAACAGCACATCGAGAGGCAGGAAAGTACAAACGCAAATTTGGCAGTCAAGAGCGCATGAATCGCGGCCTAATGTATAAAGAAGCACGACAGCTCAAGAATTGGGCGAGAGACTTAGAGGAGCGACTTGTTGAACAAGTGCTTTCGGATGCTCAAGTGGTCTGCGCCACCCTGATTGGCACCGCTAATAGAAGTATCGCAGACATGCACTTTGATGTGGCGGTTATCGATGAAGCTTCTCAGGCCTTAGAGCCAGAAAGTTGGACTGCTATCCTGAAGGCTGACAAGGTGGTCATGGCGGGGGATCATCATCAACTACCACCAACCGTGAAATCGGCCGCCGCTAAAGAACAGGGATTTGAAGAGACCTTGCTCGATAGATTGAGCAACCATATTGAGCAAACATATTTGCTGGATACCCAGTATCGCATGCACCCAAAGATATTGACGTTTAGCAATGAGTTATTTTATGAGGGCTTGCTAAAGACTGATAGAACGATCTCATCAAGATCGAGCAAACACGCCGATGAGCCAATAGTGTATATAGACACGAGCGGTTGTGGATTTGAGGAAGAGATCAATCCTGAAACACTAAGTAAATTTAATCGCCAAGAGTATCTCATAGTTAGAGAGCATATCCTGTCGATTGCGCCATCGTTAGAAGGGCAATCTATCGGAATCATAAGTCCGTACAAAGCACAGGTTCAATTGATCCGACGTGAACTTGAGGACGACACTTCGCTCCGAGCAATGGATATTGAAGTCAACTCCATTGATGGATTTCAAGGACAAGAGAGAGATGTAATCTATATATCCTTAGTACGGTCTAATGACCGAGGAGAGTTAGGGTTTTTGACAGACTATCGGCGATTGAATGTGGCTATGACACGAGCAAGAGAAAAACTGGTCATCATCGGAGATATGGCGACTTTAGGATTTGACAAGCGCTATTTGGAGCTTGCCGATCATATCGAGCAGCAGGGACGTTATCAGTCTGCTTGGGAATATATGAGTTAGGTACACAGTTACTTAATCCCTTATATGGTGGGTGCTTTTTCAGTCGGTCGGCAAAGGGTACCCCAAAACCTTAGTTTTTCAGAGGCGCTGCTACAAGGCTGCTTCCGCTGTCCCCTTGGGATGACCACCCCAAGTTGCAATGGGCTGAAGCCGCATTGAAAGCTTACTCGCTATTCATCACTTCAATACTTGGCACTTGATACCTGTTACTCGATTTGTGCGGTACTCGGTATCTTAGTATCATGAATGAAGATATTGGCATCAGTCTGGCTGGCGGTGGTGCAAGAGGTGCAGCCCATATCGGCGTGCTCAAAGCTCTCGAGGAGTCCGGCATCTCTCCAGGTGCTGTAGCTGGCGCAAGTGCAGGCAGCCTGATTGGAGCGCTCTATGCTTATGGCCATAGCCCATCGATGATCTGGAATATCGTGGATGAGACAAGTATCTTAAGCATCATCAGATTAAGATTTGGGGGAGGGTTAATCGATCTGTCTAAGCTCAGTGATACATTCGTAGACATCTTTGATGATGATAGTTTTGACGGATTCCTACGCAAATTTTGGGTGTGTGCAACCAATCTCCATAAAGGTCAATGGGAGATGCTAAACTCTGGCTCACTATTTAGCGCCATACAAGCCTCGTGCTCTGTACCTCTCGTGTTCAAACCAGTAGAAATCAACGGAGAGCTCTATTGCGACGGTGGTTTGCTTAACAACATGCCTATAGAGCCCTTGCAATATAGCTGTGACAAAATCATCGGCGTGAACATTATGCCCGCCCACCCGATCAAGGAACTCAATGGTATGATTGATATCGCCGAGCGCACAATGATGTTGTCTATCGCTGCCAATACTCGTCCACGAAAAGAAGTCTGTGATATACTCATAGAAATAGAAGGAATCGATGAATTTCCAGCACATGATATCCGCAAGATGGAAGCGCTGTATCACCACGCCTATGAATATACCTTAGGACAGATACCTGTAATTAAAGCACAGTTGGGGCTGACTTGACAGAGCACACTTACAGTCTCTTAACAAAGAGGTTTGAGCTATCACTACAACAAACTAAAAGACAATTATGAATAAGTCCAATGGCTTGGTTTTGGTGGACCATATCTATAATATTGACAGGTAAAACTCATCTACTTATGACACACTTATACCGTGCTGCTGGTTTCCTACTCCTCTTCTCTATACAGACGTATGAGCTTCATGCGCAGATCACAGATCCCGTCGCTACGGAAGTCTGGGAGCCTGAGCCGCGTACCGTTACACCAAGTCCTGAAAGCGCAGCGCCATCTGACGCAATCGTATTGTTCGATGGTACTAATGCTAAACATTGGGAGCATGCCAATGGCACTCAAGTACAATGGGTCATAGAAGACGGAGTCATGACAGTTGTTGGTGGCACTGGTTCGATATTTACTAAGGAAAAATTTGGTGATTGCCAACTTCACCTCGAATGGCGTGCACCTGAGGTAATAGAGGGTGATGGTCAAGGTCGTGGAAACAGCGGTGTGTTTTTACAAAACAGATATGAAGTGCAGATATTGGATAACTACGAAAACAAAACTTACTCTAACGGCCAAGCTTCTTCAATCTATAAGCAGTCTATACCACTTGTGAATGCCATGAGTCCGCCAGGCAAATGGAACAGTTATGACATAATCTTTAAGGCGCCAACCTTCAATGCAGATGGTGTTCGCATCTCTCCGGGATATATAACTGTTTTACACAATGGAGTGCTCACGCAGAATCATACTGAAATCAAAGGCACCACGGAATATATCGGGCTACCTAATAATCAAGCACATGGAGAGGATGTCATCCAACTCCAAGATCATAGCAATCCTGTATCTTATAGGAATATATGGTTGAGAAGACTGTAGCGCTGAAGCAGTCTCAGTTCTGATTGTTGCTATACAGGCTTATAAGCTCTGAGGTAGTCTTCTCCTAAAAACTTGGTTGTAATATCTTTTATCATCGGATACTCGTGCGCTTTCTCGCTAATTATTGGGTCTAAGGCAGTAGTCAACAATACAAACTCTGTCTTTGCATCTGGTAACAACTTCGTAAAGCGCTCTACCAGTTCCCAGCATTTCATCGTAGGCATATTGACATCACAAAACAAGACATCTGGTACCTTCTTGGTCTGAACATAATTCTCAAGTAAATCTTCTGGATCACTGAAAAATGTCAATTCCATATTTAACTCCTGTGCAACAGTATTCAGGGTAATCTCATGGTACCTATTGGTTGCATAGTCGTCATCTAGAAAATGAACGTTCATGAAAGACAGAAATTTGATAAAGTACCTGCGGCAAAATCACCTCAATAAAATTGGATGACCAATTTTGTTTTATAACGCTTCAAAACACTATAAGGTCTATTATTTAACATTATTCCCTTATGTTATCATTTTATATAAGCCGTTTACCGTTGAGAAGTACAAATTGGTAGATCATCAAAATATATAAAACATATAGTCGAGACCTGATCAAACCATTCGAGCAGGCACTTGTTTTTGTGGCATGGGGAAAATAAAAGCAGGGGAGCCGTTACCAAGACTATCTGGGCAATCATTTGATAATGGAGTTATCAATCTAACAGATTTTCAAGGCGCTCGACTGATACTTTCATTCTATAGATATGCGGCATGTCCATATTGCAATCTCCGAATGCATCACTTTATCAAGAAATATCAAGCAGACTATGCCATTCAAGGGATAAAAGCCATCGCAGTATTTCAATCTCCACAGAAGAGCATATCCAAGTATCTAAGCAAACATCAGGCACCATTTGATATTATTGCTGATCCACAGCAACTCTGGTACAAAACCATGGGATTACGCACTTCATGGACCGGATTTATGGTTGGCGTAGCCAATGTGAGTCAAGGGCTCGAAGCTCGGAGCAAAGGCCTAATGAATATCCACCCAGAAGGACCCCCGAATAGACTTCCAGCAGATTTTTTGATTGGTGCAGATGGTACTGTCGAGGTCGTAT
>CAZJTO010000108.1:3757-8171 GCA_964548935.1 uncultured Saprospiraceae bacterium | reverse complement strand
TTACTACTAATTGGTACTAATTTAGTAGTTATTCATGTTACCATTGCTAGCAAGGTGTATTATGACGGAATGTTGATGCAAGACGTTAGATCAGAAACATTTCAATTAGTTTATAATGCGTACGCCAAAGACGAGGAGCATGTATATTATAAAGGTGCTATTATCCCTGATGCGGATGTCGCTACTTTTGAATTGCAAGGTTTTATAGTCTTAGATAAAAATGGACGCTATGAAAAGGGAAAGATCGTTGGCCCTGTTCCTACAACCTATGAGGTTAAACAGTAAGTTTTTAATAAAATACTTCCAGCACACCATGTACCCCAACGTCACAAGCAATTATAGAATACAACTCGATCATGATCCATTTGAAGTTTCTAACCACATGTCTGATTATAATTGTTGCTGCATCTTCATGCGGCCCAAAAAAGAAAGAGTTTAGTTGGCCTAACGGAACTCAAGCCGCTATTGCCTTGACATATGATGATGGCCTACTAAGTCACGTTAATACAGCTGCACCTGCATTAAATCAATATGGATTCAAAGCCACTTTTTACACAACATTATCTTCACCCTCACTTATTGACGAAAAAGAGAAATGGAAACAACTGGTAATTGATGGTCATGAATTAGGAAATCATACGGTTTATCATCCTTGTCAGAAATCCAAAGAAGGCATGGAATGGGTAACAGACGAACAAGATCTTGACAATTACACATCCGAACAAATAGCTGAGGAGATCAACTTAGCGAATACCCTACTTACTGAAATAGACGGGCGTAATTCACGAACCTTTGCTTATCCTTGCTCACACCATTTTGCGGGAGGAGAGAGTTATGTAGGATTTGTTTCATCTCAATTTCCAGCTGCTAGATCCAGTTCAGAGGAACAAAGTGAACTGATCAAAATTTCCAATATAGATTTATATGATGCACCATCATGGGCGCCAGATAATCATGGAGCCGATGAGCTTATATCGTATATCCAGAAAATTATAGAGCTTGAGACGTTTAGCACGATAACCTTTCATGGTATTGGCGCAGAATACCTGTCTGTTTCAAAGGAAGCCCATGAAAAAATGTTACAGTTTTTGGATTCCAATCGTGACAAGATTTGGGTAGCAACATTTGAAGAAATTACGGAATATTTAGAATTAAATAGGACCAAAGCAGACGAGTAACAGCTTGTAACAATATGTGATCACAGTATATCTGCTCATCTTCAAAGAAACGACCGATATCCTATATCGTATGCCCGTAGTTCCGTCCGTTTGCCAGACGATTATTTACAGTTCGTTTGGAGATCATGGCATCTGCCTTTAAATTGAGTGTTTTCCCGAGTTCCATGATTCATTTAATTTAAACAAACAGGAGGACCTATGACATTCAAAGAGATAGAGTTTACCAGCCTTGATGAAATCGCCATCATAAAGTTTAACAGGCCCGAAGTGATGAACTGTGTTGGGCCCCATACCCATCATGAGCTAGTTGAGGCCTGGAGGGAGTTTAAAACAAATGATCAATATAAGGTAGCCATTATAACCGGTGCTGGGGACCGTGCTTTTTGCAGTGGAGGAGATCTAAAGGCTGCGCTCAATGGTGAGCTCGCCAATTACTCCGAAGCCGATAAAATAGAGCACCGACGAGGTAATGCGGACGGCATCTTAGGCCCAACACGATGGACAGACATCTATAAACCGATCATCGCTGCCGTGAATGGTGTGGCCTACGCTGGCGGTCTTGAGTGGGCCTGCTTTGCAGATATGCGGATTGCAGAGGAGCATGCCTCGTTTGGGGTGACCTGTCGTAGATGGAATATCGGACTTGCCGATGGTGGCACCCAGCGACTCCCACGAATCGTAGGCATGGGCAGGGCTATGGAACTCATCATCACTGGCAAGGTAATAGATGCACAAGAGGCATATCGCATCGGCTTGGCCAATGAAGTAGTGCCATCAGGCACATCTCTGGATCGAGCGATAGAACTGGCACAATTCATCTGTAGCCTGCCGCAACCAGCAATCAGAACAGATAAAGAGGCCGCCATCCGAGGATTTGGCTTACCCCTTAATGATGGACTCCGTATTGAAGCAGAAAAATTTCTGGACTCTATAGTTCAACCTGAGACCCAAGAGGGACTCAAACAATTCAATCATCGGCTCCATCCTGATCGTAAGACGGATGCCCCAACTAAAACACCAGGAATTGTTCAGTCTAAGAAATAGGAATATCTAATCCAAAAACTCCTCTTGCTTCAGATGCTCATCGAGAAATGCCATAATCTTGCTCCAGCCTTCGATTTGGTTTTCGGTTTTTCTGAATCCATGTCCTTCATCTGGAAAAAGCACATATTCTACAGGGACTCCATTAGCTTTCATCCCATCAACCATCTCATCTGACTCCACTTGGAGTACCCGAGGATCTTGAGCACCTTGGAGTACGATGACCGGGTTCTTGACCTGATCTGCATAAAATAGTGGCGATATATCATACAGTCGTGTTGAATCAGCTGTATTGGGGTCGCCCATTTCAAGGTATAAGGCGTCTTTAAAAGACCCCCACCACGGCGGTATGCTCTTAAGTGTTCGCAACCAATTGGTCACCCCAAATATGTTGACGCCAACTTTAAATTCATCTGGCGTGTGAGTCATCGCACGCATGGTCATATACCCGCCATAGGAACCTCCCAGGATTCCTATCTTGTCAGGATCAACATAATCTAATCCAGCCAAATAGTTTTTCCCTTCAATGACATCCTTGAGATCGACATCGCCATGCTTTTGATCATCCATCTTATAGAATGTCTTTCCATATCCACTGCTGCCTCTATTATTCACTCTGAGGACTGCATAGCCATGGTTCACCAAATATTGATACAGCGAAGAGTAATTCTGTCTGCTTTGTCCTCCAGGGCCTCCATGGACCTGCACGATAGCCGGAACCTTATTAGTAGCACTGGCATGATGTGGCTTGAACAGTATCGCCGGGATATCCAAACCGTCATAAGATTTGTACCTAACCGTCTGACCTTTAACCAGATCAGCTTCATTGATTTCTTCATTCAGCGTATTCGTCAATTGCCTAAGGTCACCACTCTCAAAATCATAGATATATAGATCGCTGGGCGCATTGGAGCCGCCTGCATACAGTGCCATCTTAGTTTCAGACTTGGAGATATCGATGGTTGTAATCTCCTTATCCCCGATATCTGGAGAAGGCAAAAGCTTGTCTTTTTCTTGATCCCAAATTTCAACGACAGTCTTGCCATCATCATTGATGCCTGTGATTCTGTATCTGCCAGATTCAGAAAAATAAGTGTAGACAATGTCCCAAGACTTTTCTAACACTTTAGACTTTTCACCAGAGGCGATATCATAGGCCACCAGATATTTGAATTCTCCCCCTTCATCGGTGGTATAGTACATCGTCTGGTTATCCACACTGAAATCAGCTACACTATGTCCTGCCAGCCCTTCATTAATCTGAATCTCTTCGCCAGTTTGAGCGTTCTGTAAGAAGAGGTTGTTATCGTTAGTATTCACTGATTTAGTCAATGCCATATAGTTCTTATCCCTTGACATGCCTCCAACATTTTTTCCGTCATCATTTTGATTGATCATCTTGGAGCTGAAATCATCGATATTCATCTCGTACATGTCGAAGAACTGTGGATTGCGCTCATTAGTGAGATAGAAGAAGCTTTTGTAGTCTGCTGCCCATCCACCAAAAGATGCTTTGGCACCTTCTGCTGGCGTCAAGTCTCTCGAACTGCCATCAAGGTCTCTTAGGAATATATGATCAATCTCATCACCATTATTATCACTCATATAGAGGATGCGATCATCATTGGGAAAGAAGGATACTGGCCTAATAGCCTTATCCTTAGAAGCTGTCAGTTGACTGATGTCTCCTGAAGCTAAATCGACGGTATAGGCGTTGATTATCCCTGATTTGTTACTGCCAATCAGGAGTTTGGATTCGTCATGCGAAAATGAGCTACCAAAGACAGATTCATTGTCCATAAACTGATCAATCGTATATTGCTGAACCTCTGTCAATGGTTCCTGATCAGTTTTGCAATTAGAAAATAATACGCTAAGTATAACTAGGTAGGATAATGTACGGATCATAACCTTGTGGTTGAGTGGTAATTAATAAAATCAGAAGATAAGAAGATCACCCTGATCACATTAGCTTTTAGCGATTTATTAGATAGAACAGTCAATAATCGAGGCTGCTGATATAAATCCTAGCCATGATTATCTAAAAACCCTTAGGATGGCGGGGGATAACAATGGTGCCAATGATTATGTTACTATAAAATCAGTCAAGAAAACTCTCTGTCATCTTTATAATATCGATGCCATGATTGAAACAATCTATATCTGGCTAATGCTTCAATCTCGTTAGAATCGCA
>CAZJTO010000108.1:0-3657 GCA_964548935.1 uncultured Saprospiraceae bacterium | reverse complement strand
ACCCCTATAGGTATGGTTTAACTCTTTGTAAAGTGCCTTACATTAAGCGATTTTTCTTTGATTTGGGTCCAACAGCTATGTCAATGCCTTATTTTAACCGCAACTTTCATTCAATAAAACCTGGGGCGCTTACAGAAGGACCTAATGAAAGATTTATTAGGCTCTCTCTATCATGCGAGATAGGAAAGACTACAACTCATGACATTAATAATAGAGGCAGGATCAACACGCACACAGAGTGCACTACTCGATGGACACGGCAAGATCGTCAAGCAAGCCCAAACCGCTGGCATCAATCCAATTACCGACCCTAACCATAAATTAGGTGTCCATGAGATCATTAGCAAGTACATTGATTATGATATAGACTCTATATACCATTATGGATCTGGTTGCATCAACGACACCGTCAATGGCGGCCTCAAGTATGAATATGCGAACAACTTCGGCGTATCCGAGTCTCAGATAATTGTGCAGGATGACGTCTTGGGATCGGCTCTATCAAGCTGTCAAGACGAACCAGGGATCATCGTGATATGCGGCACTGGCAGCATATCCAGTTATTACAATGGAAGGGAGCTCATCGACAAGGTAGCGAGCGGCGGATACTTACTAGGGGACGAAGGTAGCGGTTTTGATCTGGGACGTCGCCTCATGAGACGCTATATACGCCAGCGGCTAAGTGCATCAGAACACAGTGTTATCCAAAAGGCGATCAACCTATCACCACAAGAACTTATATCACATCTATACACTATCAGCAATGTCCGGAGATATATGGCGCAGCAATGTGCCCTCTTACAGCATATGAGTGAGGACACGCAGCAAGAAGTAGTGAGCGTGAGTTTTGATGACATGGTTCACAACATGATCAAACCCCTTTATCAAAAACATCAAAAACCAGTTCATTTTATTGGCTCTGTCGGCTATCATTTTCGGGGCTATCTTAAAGAACTCTTGAATAAAAACAATATACTCGCAGGGTCGTTTCAAGCGAGTGCTATCGAAGGGCTTTTAAATTATCATCGCAATGGGTAAAGAGATCAAAAGAATTGCAGTATTCACATCTGGCGGAGATGCTCCAGGTATGAATGCGGCTGTGAGAGCTGTAGTGAGAACAGCAGTATATTATGACCTACATGTCTATGGCATCCATGGAGGATATGATGGCATGATCAAGGGTAGAATCAAGAGACTTGAGAAGGGTGACGTCGCCAATATTATCCAATATGGCGGCACATTTCTAAAGACGGCAAGGTCTATGGAGTTTAAGACAGAAGAAGGCAGAGCACAAGCCTATGACTCTCTCATGGTCGAAGACATCGATGCCTGCGTTGCGATCGGTGGAGATGGCACGTATACAGGTGCTAAGATATTTACAGAGACATACGATATCCCATTTGTAGGATTGCCGGGGACTATAGACAATGATATCTACGGTACAGATTTTACGATAGGATATGATACGGCTATCAATACTGCCGTCGAGGCAATGGATAAAATCCGTGATACCGCAGAATCCCACAATAGGTTATTTTTTGTGGAGGTGATGGGTCGCCATGCGGGATATATCGCACTCAATACAGGTATTGGCACAGGTGCACGATATATCTTCCTACCAGAAGTTGACAATCCATTGGATCACCTAGTGCAACTCTTAAAGAAATCCGCCAAGCGGAAGAAGTTATTCAACTTAGTAGTCGTTGCGGAGGGCAATACGAATGGCGATGCTATGACGATTGCTCAAAAAATGAAGGACCAATATAATATCGATTCCAAGGTTACCATCATAGGACACCTGCAGCGTGGTGGGTCACCGACGGCATTTGATCGAGTCCTCTCGAGTAGATTAGGATATAGTGCAGTTAAGGGGCTCATGGAGGGCAAGTATAACGTTGCGCTGGGCCTTGTAAATAACAAGATCCAATTTACCTCATTTGATGATGCCATCAATAAGAAGAAGAGCATCGATGCCGATCTCATTGAGATGAGCGAGATATTATCACTATAGTTAAAACAGACATCATGAGCACTAGTCTTAGATCCAAACTTGAAGAACGAAAAGTCGCATTTGCCAGCAAGGCCAGCGAACATAAAAAGAGGGCGTATAGCCAAGGAATTGAAGAAGTAAGAACGAGCGGTATCACGTCCTCTGCCAAACAGGTAGGCGATATGGCCCCGAATTTTAGTCTGACAAATGCACAGTCCAAGTCTGTATCCTTGTCTGATTATCTCAAGAAAGGCAGCGTGATTCTGAACTGGTATCGGGGAGGGTGGTGTCCGTACTGCAATATAACCCTTCATGCCTTGCAGCAAGAACTGCCCAAGTTTCAGGCTCACGGTGCTCACCTCATTGCGCTAACCCCTGAGCTGCCAGATCATTCCTTGACAACCCAAGAAAAAAATGAGCTTCAATTTGAAGTGCTCAGTGATATAGGCAATCAGATTGCCAAAGATTATGGCATCGTGTTTCAGCTAAACGACGAGGTAGCCGGCATGTACAATGCTGGGTTTGCCCTAAACGATCACAACGGCGATCAATCCAATGAACTCCCTCTCGCAGCTACTTACGTGATAGATCAAGATGGTGTGATACAATACGCATTCTTGGATCACGACTATCGCAATAGGTCCGAGCCTTCAGAGATTACTCAAGTATTGAGTAGACTTTAAGCGCTATGCCTCTGGTGAGTTCAGATGTTTGCTAATGGTAAATGAAAAAGTGCTACCCTCGCCCTTTTTAGATTGAAGCGAAAGAGTCCCTTGGTGGTTATTGATAATCTTGTTGCAGACCGCCAGGCCAATGCCCGTGCCCTCATATTCTTCCTTGAGGTGTAGGCGGGTAAATATTTCAAAAATCTTCTTCTGATGCTCCTCGGGTATACCTATCCCATTATCGGAGACATTACATTGCCAATGGTCATCATGTTCTTGAGCTTCTATGGAAATAGTTGGATTTTCACTTTTGTTAAATTTTATTCCATTTAAGATGAGGTTGTAAAACACCGTGCCTATCTGTTCTTTCAAGCACATGATTGTCGGCAATGAGCCGATCAACACTTTAGCATTGTGCTGTCTGATATATTCAGCTAAGCCTAAGATCTTCCCCTCAACCAATTCGGTTAAATCCACATTCTCGTAGAGATCAGTATCCTTGTCAAGAAGTGAATAGCTTAGTAAGCTTTTAATTAAAGATGACATCCGTGACACCCCATTTTGAATAAAGCCCGAAATCTCCCTGATCTCAGGATCACCTAATGCCTTAGTTTTGGTATCTAACAATCCTGCGAATGCGCCAACAGTTCTTAATGGCTCCTGCAGATCATGCGATGTGATATAGGCGTATTGTGCCAGTTCTTTATTAGATCTGGTCAAGTCCTTGTTAGACTTGTCGAGCTGATCTACAAGTTCTCGCATCTTTACATCCCTCTTTCGGAGTGATTCATTAAACTTTTGAAGTATCTCATTGCGATCACGAGTAGCACGGTTGTAATAGGTGACTATTAAGTACATCAGCCCCACCGTCGCAAGAAGTACTAACAGTTTAAACAGGTTTGTTTCTACAAACTTTGCCTGAACTACTAGCTTTAGCGACTTATACTCCTCTGGCCAAGTTTCATCCGGAGCTGCGGTTTTAATATGAAATACATACTCTCC
>CAZJTO010000107.1:0-8198 GCA_964548935.1 uncultured Saprospiraceae bacterium | reverse complement strand
AAAAAAATGAATCGTAGAAAATCTATTGAAACTCTTATCGTCTCTGGACTCGGTCTTGGTGTAGTGGATGGATTGGACAGTTGTAATGATTATACACCTGTAAATGACAGTGCTATTATGCACTCTGTATGTAAATGGTGTTATGCAGACATTCCTTTAGAGCAATTTGCTGAGCACTGTCAAGATTTACAAATTGATTCTATAGAACTTCTCAATCCAGATGAGTGGGACACTGTTCTAAATAAAGGACTCACCTGTGCAATATCTAACGGAAGTCCACTGGGGATTACTAAAGGGTTTAATGATCCTGCTCTTCATGATCAACTTAAAAGCGACTATATGCCCATCATTGCAAATGCAGCGGATAAAGGCATTCAACAAATTATCGCCTTTTCTGGAAATCGCAATGGACTCTCCGATGACATAGGATTGGATAATTGTGCAGCAGGATTGGAATCAATAGTTAAAGAAGCAGAACGACAAGGCATCACAATCGTCATGGAGCTTCTCAATAGTAAAGTAGATCATCACGACTATATGTGTGATCATAGTGATTGGGGCGTTCGGTTGGTAGAAAAGTTAGGGAGCCCTAATTTCAAATTGCTCTATGATATCTACCATATGCAGATTATGGAAGGTGATGTGATTAGAACAATCACCGAACATCAAGACTATATTTCCCACTTTCACACGGGGGGGGTTCCTGGTCGAAATGAAATTGATGAGACGCAAGAATTGAATTATAAAGCCATTGTACATGCAATCCAAGAGACAGGATTTGCAGGTTTTATCGCTCAGGAGTTTATTCCAACAAGAACTGATGTATTATCATCGTTAAAACAAGGTGTAGAGATCTGTACACTATAAAAAACATACTGTATGTATTTTAATTCTCAGGGTAAAGAAGAAGTCACCTATGATGCGATAGTCATTGGGTCGGGTATCAGTGGTGGTTGGGCGGTTAAAGAGCTTACAGAAAAAGGTCTCAAAGTCCTATGCTTAGAACGAGGTAGAATGCTTAAGCATGGAGATTATCCTACTGCTAACTTAGAGAGATGGGATGTCCCTAATCGAGGGCGACTCAGTCAAGAAGAATTAAAGGACTACGCTGTACAAAGCCGCACAGGCTATACTGTGAACCACTTTACGACGCACCTATGGCCTAAGGATACTGAGCATCCATATACGGAGACTAAACCGTTTGATTGGATCAGAGGATATCATGTTGGTGGAAGGTCGATCATGTGGGGTAAGCATTGTTATAGATTTTCGGACATCAATTTTGAAGAAAATGCAAAAGAAGGCGTAGCCATTGATTGGCCCATTCGCTATAAGGACATCAAGCCTTGGTATGACTATGTAGAGGCTTTCGCTGGAATCAGTGGTCAGAAAGAGAATAGCAAATCAACTCCGAATGGAATTTATCAGCCGCCATTTGAATTGAACTGTGTAGAGCAGGTGGCCCGTGACGCTGTCATGAAGGCATTTAATGGTGCAAGGATCATCTCACCAGGCAGAGTGGCACATATCACCAATAAGGGAGGTCATAATGGCCGTGGCACATGCCTGACCCGTAACAGGTGCATTAGAGGATGTCCTTATGGTGCATACTTCAGTTCTAACGCGGCAACGATACCTCCGGCTGAGGCTACAGGTAACCTGACGATACGACCCCATTCAATTGCACACTCTATCATATTTGATGATGAGACACAACTGGCAACTGGCGTTAATGTAATAGATAGTGAGACGATGGAGTCTCATGAGTTTTTCGCTAAGATCATCTTCTGCAATGCTTCGGCGCTTCATAGTGCAGCTATATTGATGAACTCTAAGTCTGACAGATTTCCTGATGGTATGGGCAATGACAGTGGAGAGTTAGGTCATAATGTAATGGACCATCACTTCAAAGCAGGAGCAGCTGGATTTTACGATGGCTATGAAGACAGATATTACAAGGGACGCAAACCAGCTGGAATATTTATCCCGAGGTTCAGAAACGTTGACGGTCCTAACAAGATGAAGGACTTTAATCGTGGATATGGATTTCAAGGAGGTGCAAGCCGATTAGGCTGGACTCGCCCTGCTGAAGCTATGATGGGTGAATCGTTGAAAGATGAACTTTCTCATCCGGGTAAGTGGCGCATGAATCTATTAGCATTTGGAGAGTGCCTACCCTATCACGATAACAAGATGACCTTGAGATATGACAAACTCGACAAATGGGGCATTCCTACACTAGATCTTGACGTAGAATGGAAGGAGAATGAGTATGCCATGAGAAAAGATATGTCTCTGACAGCAGCCGAGATGTTGGATGCCGCAGGATTTAAGAACATCCAACAATACGACAATGTCAAAGACTCTAATCCTGGCAATGGTATCCATGAGATGGGCACAGCCCGGATGGGCCGAGATCCGAAAACATCTGTGTTAAACAAATGGAATCAAATACACGCTGTTAAGAATGTATTCGTTACAGATGGAGCGTGTATGACTTCAGCTGCCAACCAGAATCCATCGATTACTTATATGGCGCTGACAGCTCGAGCCGCTGACTATGCTGTCAAAGAATTACATAAAGGCAACTTATCATAAATACGCTGACATCATGAATCGTAGAAAAGCACTAAAGTATACAGGTCTGATGACCGCTGCAGGATTGGCTGGTGGTGGAGTCACAACTATGGTGAGTGGTTGTAAAACCAGCGCTGCCACAACGTCATCGGAAGTAGCTGGATGGAGCGCTGCTCAGATCGATCGTCTGAGAGCGATCTCTAATGTAATCATGCCTGCGACTGATACTCCTGGAGCTCTGGATGCTGACATCGCCAACGATATGGCGATACACGTCAACAGTAACTTAAAAGAGGAGCATAAGGCTCTATATATGCAGGGCCTTGAAGACCTGGAGAATCGCAGCATTGCTCAGCATGATAAAGAATTTACAGAATTGGCGCTTCCTGAACAAGAAGCTCTACTCAAGGAAATAGCAGCAGAAGAAGGTGAACATAACTTCTTCGAAACAAGTAAGTCAATGACCGTATACTTGTTTTTCACAAGTGAAGTCGGTGCTACTCAGGTCTTAAACCACAATCCAATCCCTGGAGAATATGAGGGATGCATTGATTATAAAGAAGTTGGCTCTACTTGGGCAATCATTTAATTAATATACGAAACATGAAAAATTTTCTTCTTCTATTGGTTCTTGGTACGTGGACATTTATGTCATGCGACTCAAAAGTCAATAGACCTACACCTGTGTTATCTGAAGATAAGGTTGTACAACAAAATGCGAAGGTGGATCAAGCGCTTATCCCAGAGGGTGTAGCTGTTGCATCAGCAGTACAACATTATATCTGCCCTAATGCTTGTGCTGGTAGTGGTGGAGATGCTGCAGGTACGTGTCCGATATGTGGTTCTTCTTATGAGCACAATCAGGCATTTCACGATACTCCTGCAGCAACATCAGCACCAGTTGCTACAACTAATGCAGCAACTACTCCAGAGCCTCCTCAAAATGATGCGGGTATCTGGCATTATACCTGTAGTAATGGATGCTCCGGAGGAGGTGGTAGTGCTATAGCTTGCGCCCAATGTGGCAATACACTAGCGCATAATAGCGCTTATCACAATTAAAAGAATAAGGAAAATGAATGCGACGACTCTTCTTTAATGAAGAGCGTCGTACATTTTTTGACCTATCGTGGCTGGAGAACTTACAACGTGTATGCCGCAGTCCGCCATGATTTTCATCTTAGCCTCAGCAGTATCTTCAGCACCACCGATTATTGCACCGGCGTGCCCCATAGTTCTTCCTTTAGGTGCTGTCTGTCCAGCAATGAACCCTACAACTGGTTTAGTTCCATGTGCTTTTACGTAGTGAGCAGCCTCTGCTTCCATCCCACCACCGATCTCACCGATCATTACGATTCCTTCGGTATCAGGATCATTCATCAATAATTCGACAGCCTCTTTAGTCGTGGTTCCTACGATAGGATCGCCACCGATTCCGATGCACGTAGACTGACCCATACCTACCTTAGTAACTTGATCTACAGCTTCATATGTGAGTGTTCCAGAACGACTCACAATACCTATAGATCCAGGATTGTGAATAAACCCAGGCATGATTCCAAGCTTTGCTTGACCAGGAGTTATGATGCCGGGGCAGTTCGGCCCAATGAGTCTTGTATTATATCCGCCAATGAAAGACTTGACCTTGACCATGTCTTGCACTGGGATACCTTCCGTTATACATACGATAACCTTTATTCCTGCAGCAGCAGACTCCATGATCGCATCTGCGGCAAATCTCGGTGGAACAAAAATGATAGATGTATCAGCACCTTCTTTTGCCACTGCATCAGAAACTGTATTGAAAACTGGTCGCTCAAGATGTTTTAGTCCTCCTTTTCCGGGTGTTACCCCGCCTATGACATTCGTACCATAGGCTATCATTTGCTCTGAGTGGAATGTCCCTTCTTTTCCGGTGAATCCCTGGACTACTACTCTACTATCTTTATTCAATAATACACTCATGTATTTGACTTAGTTATTCTATTATGTATACGTCTTCTCCTTTCTTGCTGATATAGTATTTTTCTCGAGCGAATTTCTCCTTATTTTCTGTAAGGTCAGCGTACTCACTCTTAGCGTCTGCAAGTTTACTATTATAATCTTTCTCACTGTTTTTTAATTCAGTGATTTGTCTATTAAGCTTGATTTGTTTTACAACACTGTGTTTACTGTCCAAAAATAAAATCCAGACTGTAAAACAAAGTATTGTAAGCGTGTATTTGTTTAACCAACTGACAGATTTCAGTCCATTATAAATCTTCTTGACGGTATCCATCATATAAAGATAAATAATAATACGACTATCGCATGAGGGCCTTGCCCGGGAAAAAGCCCGCACTACCTAACTCTTCCTCGATTCTCAACAGCTGATTATACTTAGCAATCCGATCACTACGTGATGCCGATCCAGTCTTGATCTGTCCAGTATTCAGTGCCACCGCAAGGTCGGCGATTGTAGTATCTTCAGTTTCACCAGACCTATGGCTCATGACTGAAGTATATCCATTAGCCGTCGCCATGCTTACCGCATCAATAGTCTCTGTTAAACTACCAATCTGATTGACCTTAACTAAGATAGAATTGGCAGCCTTCTGCTCAATACCTTTCTTGAGACGTTCTGTATTGGTTACGAATAAATCATCACCTACGATTTGCACCCGATCTCCTATACTGGCGTTGAGTTTCACCCAACCATCCCAATCATCCTCATGCAAACCATCTTCAATCGAAAGAATCGGATAGTTATCAACCCACTCCTTCCAGTAAGAAATCATATCATCTGAAGACAGTCTATCTCCTGTACTCTTGTGTAAGACATACATCTTATCCTTCTCGTCGTAAAACTCCGAAGCTGCGGCATCCATTGCTATCATCACGTCATCACCAGGCTTATAACCCGCTTTCTCTATTGATGTTAACACGATTTCTATCGCTTCCTTGTTGCTCTTAATATTAGGAGCAAAACCACCTTCATCTCCGACATTAGTCGAGTATCCCTTACTTTTCAGTACAGACTTTAGAGTGTGGAATATCTCCACCCCCATTCTCAAGGCGTGTGAGAAGCTCTCGCCACCTACAGGCATCACCATGAATTCTTGAAAATCGATGCTATTATCTGCGTGTGAACCTCCATTAAGGATATTCATCATCGGTACAGGAAGTGTATGCGCATTGACACCACCAATATATCTATACAATGGTAGGTTCAGTTCCCCCGCAGCAGCATGGGCGGCGGCAAGTGAGACGCCTAAAATGGCATTGGCCCCAATCTTTCCTTTGTTATGTGTACCGTCAAGCTCTAACATTACTTGATCGATCTGTCTCTGATCCAATACGCTTACTCCAACGAGTGCATTCAGAAGATCTTCATTGACATGTTCGACAGCCTTAACGACGCTCTTGCCCATGTAAAAATCTTTCTGCCCATCTCTTAGCTCAACAGCCTCATACTTGCCTGTAGATGCACCCGATGGAACGGCAGCTCTTCCGACTATTTCGTTCTCGGTGATTACCTCTACTTCTACAGTAGGATTGCCACGAGAATCCAATATTTGTCTCCCTATGATGTCTACAATTTCACTCATGATTTATGACTTTCTATTAATTCAATAAATTGATCAAACAAATACCTACTATCATGAGGTCCAGGGGACGACTCAGGATGATACTGCACACTAAATGCAGGTAGATATTTATGCTTTATACCTTCGACTGTGTTGTCGTTTAGATTGAGGTGCGAAACCTCGACGATGTCTTTACTTTTTTCTATTGCATCTGGGCTCACGCCAAATCCATGATTCTGCGAAGTAATCTCACACTTACCTGTGACTAAGTTCTTCACTGGATGATTTATTCCTCGATGGCCATGGTGCATTTTATAGGTTGGTATTCCGAGTGCCAAGGACAATATCTGATGACCCAGACATATTCCAAACAATGGTTTTTCTTCACTCAGGACTTCTTTGGCGAACTGTATAGCATAATCCATGGTAGACGGATCACCAGGTCCATTAGATAAAAAGTAACCATCAGGATTCCAAGCCTTGACCTCTGCATATGGTGTCTTAGCCGGAAATACCTTAACCTGGCAGCCTCTATCGACAAAGCATCTCAATATATTCTTCTTAGTTCCAAGGTCGAGTACTGCTACCTTATGCGTAGCATCTGGTGATCCCATATCATAGATATCTGTAGTAGATACCTTACTAGCCAACTCTAAACCATCCATAGATGGCGCAGTCTGCAATTGCTTTTTAAGGTCAGCCAGAGAATGTTCCTCAGTGGAGGAAGCTATAAGAGCGTTCATTGCTCCTTTACTACGGATATGTTTTACAATGGCTCGGGTATCCACATCTGAGATCACCACAACATTCTGTGACTCAAAAAATGACTGAATATCTTCAGTAGCCAACGGCCGTGAATATGCTGTGGTAAAGTTCTTACAAATCAATCCTGATATCTGAATTTTCTCAGACTCTACCTCCGACTCAAGTACACCATAATTCCCGATGTGAGCATTGGTAGTTACCATGATCTGACCGTGATAAGATGGGTCTGTAAAGACCTCTTGGTACCCTGTCATACCCGTATTGAAGCATATCTCTCCGATACTAACACCACTTGCTCCATATGATGTGCCGTGATAAACAGATCCATCCTCTAATAGCAGTAATGCCTTACCTCCAGAGCTCATAACGTGGGTTTTAATCGGCGTCAAATATATTAAAAAAGGCGATCTCTAAACGTTAGAGATCGCCTTTATAAAATTTATAATATAACTATTACATTATTCTTCTTCAGTAATAACAGCAGTGGCTGCTGCAGCCGCGACAGCTGTTTCAGTCGCCTTACGTCGTCCACGACGTGTACGTTTCTTACCAGACCCAGAAGCCGATGCTCCTAATAGTGTCTCGTTGAAATCAACCAACTCTATCATAGCCATCTCTGCTCCATCACCTTTTCTAAATCCCGTCTTGATAATTCTAGTGTATCCTCCTGGTCGATCCGCAACCTTAGGGCCGACAGTCGTAAACAATTCATTCACTGAATCCTTATCCTGCAACTTACTAAACACTACCCTTCTCGAGTGTGTCGAATTATTTTTCGACTTCGTGATTATTGGTTCAACGAATACTCTAAGTGCCTTAGCCTTAGCTGTCGTTGTATTTATTCTCTTATGCGTAATCAATGCAGTAGCAAGATTCTTAAGTGTGGCAGCTCTGTGCCCTTTCTTTCTACCTAAGTGATTAAACTTCTTCCCGTGTCTCATGTCTCTTGAATGGTTTGATTAAAAGAGTCCTACAATTAGTCCTCGTCTAATTTATATTTAGATAAATCCATACCGAAAGTAAGACCTTTGATGGTCAACAATTCTTCGATCTCTACCAATGATTTCTTACCAAAGTTTCTAAACTTAAGTAACTCATGCGTGTCAAACTTTACCAATTCACCAAGTGAATTAATCTTAGCAGCTTTCAGACAGTTGTATGCTCTAACTGATAAGTCGAGATCCTCCAATGAAGTCTTCAACAACTTACGCATGTGTAAGATATGCTCATCGACGATATCCTCTTCTCTCTTAGTGCTATCCTCAAATGTGATATTCTCATCAGTGATCA
>CAZJTO010000106.1:0-8209 GCA_964548935.1 uncultured Saprospiraceae bacterium | reverse complement strand
AATCAACTCTAATTGCAGTAATAATGCTATCTGCTTACAGGTCGTCCGTAATGCCATTATCTCCCATACTATAATCACCATAGCACTTAGAAACATTTCAAATACCTTTGGTCGTTAATCAATAGCCTATAACTAGGATTCAAATAATAATGGAAGACAGGATAATCATCATAGCGACATCGAAATTGATTGAAAACAAATTGGTCGAACTACAAGAAACCGTAAAGGAATTGCAGGAGCACTGCTTAGAGACTGAGAATGGCATGCTCCAATATGATTGGTATGTATCAGAAAGCTCAGAGACTATTAAGGTTTTGGAGACTTACTCGAACTCCGAAGCTGTGCTGTATCATTTCGATAATTACAAACCTTTTGCAGCGAGATTGAGCGAATCGAGGAGTTTTATCAGTTTAGAGATATTTGGGAATGCCAGTCCTGAATTGAAACAAAGAGTACAAAAGATTAATGCAGAGCATTTTACAGCTTTCTCATATTTGAATAAGGAATAGCAGTAATTTATTGGAGTTCTTAGGCAAAAGAAATTGAAGCTAGGTACTTCCCATTTGTCGAACAGTTAAAAGTGACCAATCCAAAAGAGCTCTGTCTTAATGGCAGTAATAGGATATATTTTTTGGTTGATGCATAAAGCCTTCGTCAGAGGGCTTTTTTTATATCCCTACTCTCCATAAGCATAGCCCATACGTATACGGGGCATCACAAAAAGATATTACTGCCGACATTGACACATAGGCGGAATATATGAGTCAAAAGACTCAGGGTGCAAAATGATAACAAGATTCTTGGCGACGATTCTCGATCATCTCACATCTTCAGCTCTATGACATACTATAAAAACAAAAAAGCCGACACAGATCTTAATCTGTATCGGCCATCTATAGCTTTTAGTGTAGATTACTGACTACCTTTCTGCAAGCGTAAACCCAAGTTCTTTCGCTTTCTTCTTGAGTGCAGAGATTTCTTTCTTCTGCGCTTTTCTCATTTCAGCTCTTGAAGCCTCTTCTTGCATGTGAACATCATATGATTTAGCAACATACTTCGCCACAATAGACATATGCTTAGGCGGTAAGTTGTTAAAGAACGATTGAACTTTTTTACTTTTCGGTGTAGTACCTTCATCAATGTACTGTGCGAAAACGTTGGCAATTTCTGCTGGTTTCATACTATAATTTTTTTTATAAGTTAACTAACGCTAAGATACTATCATTGAATCTAAATAATTTCAAAAAATCCAAAAAAACATGCAGAATGGTCGGAATAAATATTAAATCAAAATTTTTGATATAATAAAATTACTCTTGGGTATAGCTAGTTTTTACTACTTAATTCACCCCTATGTTTTGAAAAATAAAGATCAAATCCTATAGACTCAAGCTTTAAAGTTTCATAAAAAAGGCATCTAATTATCGATTCAAAAGCTGCTCAATTACTCGTTCATTCTCCAAAATCCACCTATTCAAGATTGGCACTACCTCGTATAACCGCATTCCTTCAAAGTTTAGCGTCATGCGTTTATCCGATTCATTAATAGTCGTGACACTCGGTTGGACCTCAACACCATCAAGTTGATCACCTATTATATCTTTACAACCTGAAGCAAGATTACGGAGGCTCTCCATTGCTCTACCATCTGATAGATATTTTTTAACCGCTCTTTTATCAATCGCCTGGTCAGAATCATTGATAATCGCATTTTTAACCTGATCAAGCTGATAGTTTAAGTTTCTTATCGACGAAATCCCTTGCTCTATGACTATATTATCCAGCACTTCAATACCCTCATCATTGGCGAGATAGAGTATTCTGATCGTATCAACCAGCGCTGCATTAGTCTCCATATAGGTAACTTCTGCTGACTTCTTCATTTCGCAACCCATTAGTAGTAGTATAATTAACAAGGTCAGTATGATTCTCATATAGACAGTATTCAGGAAACATTGTGAAACGTCAAATTACTTACATTTCATCAATTAGTAGGTTACGTCAACATTTTAAAAGTGACCGATCGAATCTTCCCACGTCTTAATAACAGTAATAGGATTTATTTTTTGGTTGATGCATAAGACCCTCTTTGGAGGGTCTTTTTTTTGAGCTTATTCAATCTGAGCGCCCCTTGTCTTATTTAAGATTTCACCTAGTAAAATCTTATAACTCAATAATATTTCTCACTATCATTAAATCACAGCTTATGATAGGCATGCATGGTAATTCTGTATGCTATAAGGCCGAAATCTAGAAGATCTCATCTATTGGGAGTACGCTGATTAAGAATGTTAGTCTATTAATTTAAGTCATTCGTCGGAGACTCAAATATCTATATGATACTTGGTCTATCTTTATAAAAAAGCAAGCAATCATGACGAAAAATGCGATAAAGCTAGCCAATGCAAAGAAATATCTCAAGGAGAAGCTTGAACATAATGAAATCGATATAGAACTACTTGATGAAGTGATCAACTATCTATCTCACACAAGTCAATCTGCCGATGCAGCAAAAGTTGCTTGTTCAGATAAGGCTGAATTAGTTCATATCAGAGATCAGTTTTTGGTGGAACATATTGGATTGACATTGGAACCGATACAGCTTGAAAAAGCAATCAAATCTGTCTGCAAAGACATGGGCTCTTCTAATCGCAATAAACGTCGAGATATCTTCTATTACTTGCTGATCCAACATCTCGATGTTAGAAAGGAATTCATAACTAAGATAGAAGGCCATGCCAAAACGGTTGACCCTGAGAGCTTAGATAGCGAGACTATGGCAAGTAACTTGGATAACATCGTAAAAAAACATGCTCGATACACTGCCGCAGTCGGATTCGTCCCACTACCCCTACTTGACTTAGCGGCAATCGGTACCATACAACATCGCATGATAAGCAAGCTTGCCAAAGAATTTCCGCAGATAGAGACTAATACTACATTGACTCCGATCATAGCATCTTTAGTTGGCGGTATGACTTCTGTAGAATTAGGCCTCATCACCAAAACAGTATTTAAAAATGTTCCTATAATTGGACCATTAGTCGGTGGGGTTTCCACTTCAGTGTATGCCTATTATTCCACTCGAGCAGTCGGTGAGATCTTTATTGAGCACTTCTTGTCAGGTGGAGACTTGAGTATAGATATGATCACCTATGAGAAAATGAAAGAACGATATCAAGGCCTCGTCGCCTCATTCAAACTATCCGCTAAATAATCAAATCCTCATAGAAATGATTAGGTTTATACAATGAGTAAAACCCTAGTCATGCATCATATAATTGAAGAACATATCCTTGTCATAGAGATTGACAATCCTCCTGTAAATGCAATTTCGAGACAGGTCCGACATGAACTCCATCACTTCTTATCTCATATCAATAAATCAATCAGAGTAATCATTTTATCGGGATCTAATGGAGTCTTCTGTTGTGGGGACGATATTAAAGAAGCAAAGAGTAATTTAGATGCTGGCCTCCAAAACGTTCAAGATTCGTTAACCGAGTTCGGAGAGTTGATGAAAACAATTGAGGACATCCCAATACCTACAATTGCGCTGATTGATGGCTGGTGTATAGGAGGAGGATTAGAACTGGCGCTGTGTACTGATCTACGCATTGCTACGACATCAGCTAAATTTCGGGGAGCAGGCGTTAACATAGGATTGATGGCATCAACCTATCGATTATCACAACTCATCGGAATGGCTCGGGCCAAAGAAATGCTATTAACCGCCGACACGATTGATAGCGATCGGGCTTTGTCTTATGGTTTGATACAATCTGCAGTGCCGTCAGATCATCTTAAATCGGCAGGACTATCTTTGGCAAGAACAATTGCAAAGAAGGCTCCATTATCCGTCATAGCCACAAAGAAATCGATACATAACAGCCTCCGTCTCAACAAATCAGACAATGAGAGACATAATAAAGAGACACTGCTTGCGCTAGCAAAGACTGCCGATTACAAAAGAGCGATTGAAGCTCACCTGAATAAGGAAACCCCCAAATTTGAGGGCAATTAACCTCAATTGCTCATGCTAATCGAGCTATAGATTAATCCTAGTGATAATTGGATATTAAGATGGAATGATTACAAAGTTTTAAATCGTCATCATCGTTAGAAGCCACTACTACAATCCTATCGTCAATATTACTAGCAATCAGTGTTTGCAACCAGGCCTTAGCCGGTTCATCAAGGTAGGATCCAGGCTCATCAAGTAGTAGAATATCTGTTTCGGACAGAATGGCCATAGCAAGCTGCAGGCGTTGCTGCTGGCCTGATGACAATTCATTAAGACGTGCTGACTTTTTAACCGGAAGATTCATCTGTTCATAAAACCAATGTTCATCTTGATCATGAATGATGTTCTTAAATCTAAAATGTAGGGTAATCGCCTCTTGCACGCTTAATTTCTCTGGAGAGCCCAGATATGGTGCTGCATAACTCACTGATTTATAAATATCTGAGTGAGACAGGTTCTTCCCCGATTTTGTATAGTTCACCGTGCCCTTAGACGGAGACAAAAATCCACTGAGGATTTTAAGTAAAGTAGATTTCCCAGAACCGTTAGCCCCTCTAATGGCATATTTCTGCCCCGCTTCAAATGTGTAGGTGACATTCTTGATGATCCACTGATATGTATATCGTTTGGAGACTCGATTTAAATCAATAATCATTGCCTCTAAGTTGTCTAAATCCCCTGATCAAGCCTTGATTTGACTTGCCGATAAATGTCATGATAGCATACTTCTCATCTGACTCTGGGAGGTGTGCATCGATTTCTTCAAGTGCTAATGATATATTCTTATACTTGACTAATAAGATGCGGTAGACGTCTTTGATTTTATTGATACTCTCTACAGTAAAACCACGGCGTCTTAATCCCACCGAATTTACGCCTACATAGCTCAATGGTTCTCGAGCTACCTTGATAAAAGGTGGGACATCTTTTCTAACCAATGTTCCTCCACCGATAAAAGAAGATTCTCCGATACGGACAAACTGCTGTACAGCGGTCATCCCTCCAATGATGGCATAGTCATCAATATGCACATGACCAGCTATATTAACGCTATTAGCAATGATAGCATGACGTCTTATATGGCAATCGTGGGCCACATGTACATATGCCATGATGAGTGCCTCATCTTCTATGATCGTCTGACCCGATGCTGCAGTCCCTTTATTAATCGTACAATACTCACGTATGCTCACATTCTTACCAATGTTAAGCACGGTATGTTCACCCTTATACTTGAGGTCTTGAGGTTCAGATCCTAATATCGCGCCTTGATATATAGTTGTTCCCTCGCCTATGCGTGTGCCATTCATAATATTGGCATGAGCATGAATCACACAATTGTCACCAATCTGTACATCTGAGTCAACAATAGCATACGGACCGATAGATACATTTTGCCCTATTTGGGCTTTTTTATCGATGACTGCGAGATGACTTATCGACATCTAAAGCTTAGTTCTATCAACAATTTGTGCAGTGAGCTCCCCTTCAGAAGCCAATTGATCCCCTACATAGGTAGAACCTTTCATCTGAACGATCCCCCGCCTGATAGGTGCGATCAATTCCATCTTCAAGATCAATGTATCACCAGGTAATACCTTTCGCCTATATTTCACATTATCCATCTTCAGAAAATAAGTATCCCAATCTGATGGATTCTCAACTGTATTGAGCGCTAAAATCCCGCCAGTCTGAGCAAGAGCTTCCATCTGGAGAACACCTGGAAATACAGGATTGCCCGGGAAGTGCCCCATAAAGAGGTTCTCATTAAATGTAATATTCTTGATGCCCACCACCTTGGTATCAGATAGCTCTATAATCTTATCGACCATCAGAAACGGATAGCGATGTGGCAGATATGATTTTATTTTCTCCGTGTCAAAAACTGGTTCCTTTGTTGGAATATATATGGGAATACCTGCTTTTTTCCTTTGCTGCAAATAGGCTTCTTTAAGGACTTTCCCAAATGCGATATTTGCTGTATGGCCAGGTTTTTTAGCGATAATCTTAGCTTTTATCGGAGTTCCAATTAACGCTAAGTCGCCTAACAAGTCCATTAATTTATGTCGAGACAGCTCATTAGGAAAGTGTAGTTCTTGACCGACCTGAACCGTGCGTAGTACTTCATCCGCATTGTCTAAATTGAGTTGCTCAAGAGCTTTCCGAAAGTCACTCTCTGAGGCATCGTCTGATTTAATCACGACGGCATTATCAATGTTACCACCTTTGATAAGACCTGCATCTGCCAGGCTGATCACCTCATCCGTGAATACATAGGTTCGTGAAGGCGCAATGTCAGTGTTAAAATCACACGAACTCGTATAACTTGAGTGTCGATCACCGATGTCTTGATCATACTCAAGTATAGTTTCTATGGCCCACTCATCGGAAGGAATAGCTATGTATTCTGCACCCGTCTCAGGATGCGTATAGTTAATCGTCCCAGTTAATTCAAATATGGTTTGGTCCCCTTCTTGGTCTATGAGTTGAGATTTAATACCCTCAGCGAACTCAGTTGCACTGCCATCTAATATGGGAATCTCAGGACCATCTACTTCAATCAATACATTCGATACATTATGAGCATATAGCGCTGCGAGCAGATGCTCAACCGTTTCGATGGTGTATGTACCATTAGAGAGTGTTGTCCTACGATTGGTATCACTAACATATTTGATATCGCACTTGATCGCCTCGGCTTCAGCTATATCCGTCCGGATCATTTTTAATCCATGTCCGACCTCCGCTGGCTTTAGTGTCACTCTGGAAGGCACTCCACGGTGCAAGCCAATGCCACTCCAAGAGATTGTATCCTTGATGGTCCTATGTTTCATATCTTTCTCATGAGGATTTCGATCCCAAATGTAGGACTATTGCTCGTCTTTTGACGACTCAGAGCGATCTGTAACTAAGTCTTCCAGAGTACCTATTCGTCGTTCTAATAAAGGGAGCTTTTTAAACAGCGAAAATGACCTTAGATAATCCCAATATTTGACCGCTGGATAACCGTACCATTTTTGGTTAGACTCAGTGATATTACCTGCCACTCCTGACTGTGCCTGAATCCTAGAACCTGATGCAATCTTGACGTGCCCTATTACTCCGACCTGGCCGCCTAACTGGACCCCGTCCCCTACTATAGCACTCCCAGAGATACCAGCCTGTGCGGCAATCGCTACATCTCTGCCAATCTCTACATTGTGTGCTAATTGAATTAGGTTGTCAAGCTTTGCACCCTGTCTGATAATCGTATCATTAATAGTGCCCCGATCTATGCAACAATTAGATCCGATATGTACATCATCTTCGATGCGCACAGAACCTATGTGTCTGATCTTTTTATAACCTTGATCATAATAGAACCCAAAGCCCTCACCGCCTATAACCGTATTGGCTTTTATGACCACGTTGTTACCGATTTTTGAGGCAGCATAGATTTTTACTCCGTCCCCTATCCTACTGTTATTACCGATTGTCACATCTGGTCCGATCAAAACTTGATTTCCTATAATCGTTCCTGACCCGATCCGTGCTGACGGATCGATTACACAGTACTGCCCCGAACAACAGGTCTGATGGGACTCGTCAGTGCTACCATTTGTCCCTATCGGGTATAATATATCTTTGAGTTTCTCAAGTGCTAAAGAGATATCGGAGACCTCTATTGTTGTCAGTTCACCCTGATGATCTTGAGGTTCTGATACTAGTAAGACTCTAATATCTGACGAAATCGCAGAGTTAGCATACTTCAGATCACTGGTCACATATGCTATGGAGTTCGGCTTTGGCTGATCAAGACTGCAGATCTCAGATATATAGATATCCCCATTTCCTACAACTTGCCCTCCTAGTTGGGTTGCTATATCTGAAACTTTATAAATAATGTATTCTTTTGTGTGTCACAATTAAACATCTAAACAGCAATATAAGTATCAACTGTTCAAAATAAGTTTACATCAACAAGCTCAGATTGGGTCATGCTTGCGACCTATCTGTATAACTCCAACAGTAATCACACGAAATGGTCTTTTAATCAAAGAGCGATACGTGGTTGGCCTAATTCTGTCTTAATGCTGATACTGGGCGGGGTGAGGACATTCATCCAGATAAAGTAGGGAAAAAACCAGCTCAAATCGGTTTTTGGGATGGCCTTCCCTACTTTTTTAATCTAAGATTACAACTTTC
>CAZJTO010000105.1:0-8293 GCA_964548935.1 uncultured Saprospiraceae bacterium | reverse complement strand
ACGATTTAGTAAACGACGGCAAGTTGACAGATCAAACTACGATCGATGTAATTACTGCCCAATTAGATGATTTCCTTGGGGTTTGACCCACACTTCTTGGTCAATTGCCTTGCAAAACTACAATCGTTTCTGCTTTTAAGTCATTTACTCAATACATTGAAAATCTTAATGAGATATTAATAATGGTACCCCAACTATTATAATAACCTTTTGAATCAAAACGGTTATGAGCCGCCGAATGGCGGCTTTTTTTATATCCCTATGGTAAAGCTCATATCTGCATATATAAACGTGAACATTGGGTGCGCTGAAGCTCTCTGATCTAAATACAACTGTATGCCAGCTCCTTTCAACCGCCAATGCTCTATGAGGTTGGGTAGTCTCTGAGTAGGTTTATTTCGTTGATCTATAGTATATGTTTGCTCCATATGTGCACGCAATAGTGCCTGTCTCAAATGATCTAAATCGTGCGTTTTAATCAGCTTAGGTCTACTCTTATGAATACTCTCATAGCAGATCTTGAGGAGGAATAATTGTAATGGCTTGAGAGCTAACTTTTTGGTGTTAGGAGGGATGCCGTTTACAACGCCCAGTTGGAGACGTCTCTGCATAAATGGTGCGGAACTAACAACTTCATGCTCAAATCGGGCGAACCGATTATTACAATTGCTACAGACCAGCCCTTTGCCGAGGACATAGTGGATGTTGCCCAATGAACGAGGGACTATATGCTCTACTGTTTCTGTCCGATGTTCTCTGAGACATATGATGCATTGTGACATGATATGATACTACATTATTCAGACGGATACTTCAATCCGATTATCCTTCTTACTTCATCTAAACTCCTGATCAGGCCGAGACTAAATTGATGGGACAAGACAGTTGATTCCTGATGACCCGTTCTCAGACATCTGTGCACTTCTTCTATCTCGTAGACATAACCGTGGTGCTCATCGGGATAGGTCCATCTGTCTACTTGTCCAGACTTATTGTAGAGCGATACCTCTCTGCATTCGTGCCATCTACGATGTAGTTGGATATATCCCTTGGGACCGGAGATCGTAGCTGTTATAGGCGTGTCGGCCAAGATAGTCGAGTTTAGCACACCGTGAGTGCCATCAGACCAAGACATCTGTATGGTCGTACTTCCATCGACAGCAGTATCTGTCATGGTGGCTTGAGCGTGTATTTGATCAGGCGGCCCCTTGAGAAGGTGAGCGAGAAAGACTGGATAGATTCCTATATCCAACAATGCTCCACCCGTAAGATTGGGGTTATACAAACGATGGTCTGGTTCTACTGCAGCTGTGAAGCCAAAATCTGCTTCAATCATTTTAATAGGTCCAATGGTACCGTTAGAAATTAAGGTCTGGACCTGAGCAATAGCAGGAAAGAAGGCCGTCCAAATAGCTTCCATGAGGAATAGATTTCGGACTTCTGCAGCTTGTATCATAGCCAATACCTGCTCTGCGTTAATACCCATAGGCTTCTCGCAGAGGACATGCTTATCATGAGTCAAGCAGTTGAGCGTGTTCGGGTGATGTGAGTTGTGTGGTGTGGCGATATAGATAACGTCAACTTCAACTGATTGCGCCAAGGCTTCATAGCTGCCATAGGCATTGGGAATATTATAGGATTGTGCAAACGCTTCCGCTCGCTCTAGTGACCTCGATCCAACTGCCATAATCCGTGCATCACTGACTTTCAACAAGTCAGCACAGAACTTATGAGCTATTCTTCCAGGTCCAAGAATGCCCCATCGAATGGGTTTGTTATCGTACTTCATCTAGTGTAATGGTAGGTTCGTGCAATATCTCGAAGTTGCAGCTATTTGCAATGAAACACATTTTATGAGCTACGCCATGCAGAGATTTTGCCAAGGCCTGCTTGCTCTTATCGCTTATTGAGACCTTTGGATGTAGCCTAACTTGATCAAAGGCACCAGACCCGTCTTTTTCCTCTATCATGGTGGCATTAGGTTGGTCTTTATAACTATGTACAACGATCCCATTGGCAGAGCATAAGTGTAGATACCACAGCATATGACAGCTTGCTATGGAGGATAGAAATAATTCCTCTGGGTTATAGTATTTCGAATCGCCACGAAACGAGGCATCAGAGGATCCTTTGATATCTTCCTTTTGATCCGAACTTATTATATGATCTCGGCTATAGCTATCGTAAGCCTTTGTGCCATTTCCATTATTGCCAGTCCAATTCAATGTAATACTATAGTGGTGTTCCTTCATGGTCGGGGTGGTTTAGGTTGTGCTTATCGCAGAAATTAATATACGGCAGAATAAATTCGGATTTGATAGAATAACCGGATAAAATGCAGTCTACTGGTTCGATATGTGATTCTTCAGTAGGTGTGATGAGACTGTTTAATCTTCTGACCGTACCGCCGTTGCCGTCGACGAGCTCAATATGTTGAGGTAAGAAGTTTTGTAGCATCGGTTTGAAGTATATGAAATGTGTGCATCCTAATACGAGTGCGCCAACTTCTGACAAGTCTATACCAGCTAATTTGTGCATCATCATCTCTCGCAAATCGTTGGAATCAAATATGAATTCTTCAGCAGAATGAACTAACTCGGGCGCTGGTAAGAAGAAGACTTGATCTTCAATATCGAGAGTCTGAATTAATTGTCTGAGTTTCTGTTCCTTCAAGGTTAAGGCAGTAGCCAGTACGATGATTTTTTTGCCTTTAGAAATCTCTTTGGCGGGTTTAATGGCTGGCTCCATACCTATTATAGGATAATCGTAAAGAGCTCTGAGGTCGTTTATGACGATGCTTGTTGCTGTATTACAGGCTACTACGCAGGCCTTGACCTCACTATGATTAAACTGTTGGAATGCACTCAAGACAATTTTTTTGACTTCTTTTGGAGACTTATCACCATATGGCGCATGCTCCACATCTGCATAATAGGTATAATGCTCATAGGGCATCATCCTCATAGCTCGATGTAACACAGTGAGACCACCTACGCCACTGTCAAAAAAATATATCGACTTTGACATTATCCAGATTTATATGTTGTGGGACGAGAGCTGACGGACCGAACCGCTGCATGCACATTTATATGATGCTTCTTTTCATCCAGTAGGTTTGATTTCTTGAGCATATCTCTGACTGGTCCTATAGCCCTGGCTATATGCATTTCTATATCTCTTTGCTCCAGCCAATGATTCATATCAGCGATCACTCTGATGCCCGATGAATCGACAAAATGAATGTTTCCCGCATCGAGTATTACGTGATGAATGCTCCGTTCGCAGCATTGTACATGATGCTCTATGGTTGTGACAAAATGATTGCAATTGCCAAAATACAACTGATCGTCAAACCTAACAATGAGCACATCGTCAATGTGCCTCGCCTCTGGGTAGCGCAGTACATTACGATAAGAGTTTGTCTCAGGTAGGTTGCCCAGTATATTTACCTCAGGTCGCGAACTGCGATAGAGCACTGCCAACAGTGAGAGGATCACACCAAACAATACCCCGTATGTAATGCCTGCAGTAATCGTTGTTACAAATGTTACCAACATCATTATAAAATCAGCCTTAGAGAGACGATATAGCTGACGTATTTCACTTGGCTTGATCAGACCCTTGACCGATACAATAATAATCGCCGCCAAGAGGGCTTTGGGTAAGAAATAAAAGTAATCTGTGATAAACAGTAATGTCACGATAATGATTGATGACGATATCAACAGAGAGACACTCGTTCGAGCGCCTGCTTCATCATTGATGGCTGAGCGACTGAAGCTGGCTGAAGTAGGCATAGACTGAAAGAAACCACCAATTACTTTTGAGGCTCCAATAGCTATCAACTCCTGGTTAGTATCAATCTTGTATGATTTGTGTTTTGATTCGAGCGTGCGAGCAATACTCAGATTTTCTACGACTCCGATGATCGCAAGACTGAGTATGGTGACCCACTGATCGGTGAGTACTGTAAGTGTTGTCTTTGGCATCTCAAATGATGGTAGTCCAGTTGGAATTTCTCCTATGAATGCTACATTTTGATGTTGAAAGAAGTAGTATGTAGCGGTCGTAAGACCTATGACTAATATCAATGCAGAAGGGATACGCTTGCTAATTTTTTTTGCAATTGTAATGAATATGATAGCACCAACAAATAGGCTCACCGTATAGGGATTGATATCATGTGCATGCTCTGCTACTGCGACAACTTTCATGAGTCTATGATTGACATAAGACAAGTCCAATCCTGTGGCATCAGCCAGCTGCGATATGGCTATGATAAATGCTGCCGCCGTTGTAAATCCTAAAATGACAGGGTAGGATAAGAAATGTGTAATGAAACCCAGCCGAAAAACTCCCATTAACAGTTGGATGATCCCCGCACATATCCCTATAGCTATGGCACAGTACATGTATTCAGTTGTAAATGGCTCGATAACAGCGCCAAGACCGCTCAAGATGAGTATCGAAGTAATGGCTACTGGTCCCACCGATAGCTGTCTCGACGTACCCAACAAGGCATATATGATGAGAGGTGCTATAGAGGCATACAATCCATATATGGGCTCAAATCCTGCCAGCTGTGCATATGCCATAGCCTGAGGTATAAGCACAATGGCTACTAATAAACCAGCATAGACATCTTGTCTCAGAGAAGTGGAGCTATATCCCCGGACTTGATGCGCTATGGGTATCTTGCTAATGAAGTTCAGAGGAATTTACTATTTGATAACTTCAGATAATATGCGACCAGCCGAACCATTGGGTAATGTCACTCGGAGCATGGCACTTAAGGTAGGAGCGATGTCGATGATATTAGCTCTTCTGTAACTTTTACCCGCTTTTATAGGACCGCCGTACCAGATCATTGGAACGTGAGTATCATAAGAGTATGAGCTACCATGTGTGGTGCCCTTGCGGATGTATGTCATCCATCCTGGCTCCATAATGATGAAAATATCTCCAGAACGGCGTTGGTTATAGCCTCGCTGTGCGAGATGAAGAGAGGGGAGGTGCTCATGTGAGCCGTTAAGCAAATTACGATGGGTGATTACATTACTGATGCCCTCAAAGCGCATAGAATAATTGATGAGCGCCTCAGAAATTTCGTGTTCAGAAGCCCCTTTTTCTGCTAGGTAGTCATGATTCAAAAATATTTGATCGTTGCTCATGTTTTTTAACCATGGGCCTTTGCCGTAGAGCGAATCTAAATGATTCTTAATCCCATTTTTGTATTCCGAAATATTGAAGTAGCCTGAAGGTATATCGAAATTTTGAAGGTATAAGGGAGTCTCTGCAGCTCCGTGATCTGCAGTCAAGAAAAGTATATAATTGTCAGTACCAACCCGATCATCTAATAGCTTTATTAGCTTAGCGATTTCTAGGTCTAAACGAAGATAGGTATCTTCTAATTCAATCGAGCGTGGACCAAACTGATGCCCTACATAATCTGTTGAAGAAAAACTCAGAGCTAATATATCTGTGTATTCATCTCCTCCTAAATCTTCAGCCATAATGGTTGTCTCAGCCATTCTTTGGACAAAAGAGTTTCCATGCGGAGTCTTGGGCAGAACGCTGTATCCGATCTTGTTATAAATCGTTGCAAGATCGTGTGGAAATGTTGGGCTTGTTTCAGATCTGAATACTTGTTCAAAAGGATTATTATCAGGCAGGCTATTCGTGTACGTTTCAATTGGATAGAGGGTTTCCCAGCCTTGCTCGATATACATGTCTGCTAAGCCTTGCTCATTGTAGGACTGTAGCCAGGAAGGCAGTTGATCCATATAGTAGCTGCTGGTCACCCAGCCTCCAAATGAAGCATCATACCAATATGCCGCATCGGCGGCGTGTCCTGCAGGCAGAATAGCGCCACGGTCTTTGATAGATATCCCTATAGACTTGCCCTTCATGCCTGTAGACAGCTTGATCTCATCTGAGATCGTAGAACTGATCATGCGACGAGGAGACATCTCACCTGCGGCGCTCTCGGAGCCTACAGTCGTCACACTATCGTCTTCTACGCAGTAAACACTTTTTTCAATTTCTTTATCATACCATTCATTGCCTACTATGCCATGTACGGCAGGTGTTGTCCCCGTATAAATGCTGGCGTGACCTGGTGCCGTATAGGTCGGACGATAGCTATAGTGGGCATCGACAAACATATGACCTTCATTAATGATTTTTTTGAAACCATCATCCCCATAACGGTCCCAATATCTATAGAGATATTCCTGCTTCATCTGATCAACGGTCACTCCAACAATAAGCTTTGGTTTGGCTTGGCTATAGAGCGAATTGGAGATCAGAAAGCAGATTAGGATAAGGTATAATGAAGTCTTACTATTCATGCCTGTATTGTATGTGGCAAAGTAACTTGTTTTTAAACGAATTATTAGGTTAAACAATCGATCGAATCTTTATAAGATTGTTAATACATGGCATATTTCTTACCTGGGAGCGATCTGATGACACCTTTGAACTCAAGATTAAGCAGGTAGCTAGCCAATTCTGAGGGCTTGAGTTGCGTATGATGGTGTATCTCATCTATCGAGATTTCATCTTTATCGCTGAGATATCCCACGATCGATCGCTCAATATCCGATAGCTCATCAAACAGCAAAATCTGCTTATTGGGTTTAGGGGTTTCATCATCCCAACGCATAATATATGCGATATCCTGAGCCGTTTCCATGAGATGTGCTTTATTAGTTTTGATGAGTTTGTTGCATCCTGCAGACATATCATCAGAAACCCTGCCTGGCAAGGCGAATACATCTTTATGATAGCTATTGGCGTATTCCGCTGTAATCAGTGAGCCTCCCTTGGATGCCGATTGCATGACGATCACTGCATCCGACATTCCTGCAATGATCCTATTGCGCAGCGGAAAGTTCTCTCGATCTGGATTGGTATTGATGGGAAACTCCGTAAGTATACATCCATTGTGCTGTATCTGCTTCGCAAGTTTTCGGTTCTGTGCAGGATAGATATTGTCAAGACCAGTACCCATAACTGCAATATTATCAATGTCATTGGCTACTGCGCTTTGATGAGAAATACTGTCTATACCATAAGCGAGTCCACTGATGATCTGCACATTGAGATGTTTTAAGGCAGCCACGAATTGTTCGGTTTGAGCTTTACCATAGTTATTTGGCTTACGTGTGCCCACTATTCCGACGGTTCTGATTTCATTGAGATTGCTTGTGCCGCGATAGTAGAGTAGTACAGGAGCATCGTCATATTGCAAGAGGCGCTGTGGATAAGACTCGTCATGTAGATAATAAGAGATCTTACAATTGTGATCTATTAAGAACTTGATGTTAGCCTCTGCCTCATGAAAAGGGTCAGCTTGTATTAGGCTTTCTGCATGACGCGCGCCAATACCATTGATCTTCTGCAGATTCTTTTTGGATTCCTCAAAGACTGCTTGAGCTCCTCGACAGTGAGCGATCAAAACTTTAGCCAAACGAACGCCAATATTAGGCACTCTGGTCAGAGCGATTTCGTAAAATAAATCCTGCGGACTCATTATGCTAAAATACCAATATCATATCCTCTCTTGGTATACCTCAGACTTATAATCAGATTATATTTGAACTTAATATGCGATCGATAAAAGCATTGTGTACAGTACTATTGATGATTATGGCGAGTTCCATAGTCCATGCTCAGTTTAATGTGAAGATTGGGTATAACCCAATCTTAGGAGGATTCAATGGGGTCAACGCTCTTCAGGATGCATACATCTCCAATGATGGAGATGTCCAGAGTGGATTTAATGATCTATCATTCATGCACGGTATCCAGTTAGGGGGGCGTTATCGCATTGGTAAGTTAGGTGTTGAGTTAGGGTGGGAGAGTCTGTCTAGTAATCGAGAGGCCTTATCTTTAAATCCTAACAATGAGGTATTCACTATACGAGAATATGATCACGATCTGACAACTTGGATTTTTGCACTTGATCAATACCTTAGACCAGTTGGGTTCGGCGCGGCATTGACCAGAACTAATTACTCCGTAGGTAGAGAGATCGGCAATAACAGCATTCCAATCTTAGCTGAGTCACAATGGGGATTGCGTCTTCAGCTCAACCTTGTAATACAGGAGAGTAGCAGGGTGTCGTTTTTGATTCGTCCCTACTATCAATTTTATCTCAATGATTTTAACATCGAACCTTTAGCCGAAGACCTGAATAATACAGCTGCTTCTACTGAGTCTCTGACCTATTTTGGACTTAGTCTTGTGTTTTATAATGGGAGGAGATATTAAATCAATAGAGAACTCCTAC